>NZ_DAMBSA010000061.1:0-16351 GCF_032054795.1 Pantoea sp. CTOTU49201 | reverse complement strand
CGATCGCACAAATCACTCCTGAAGATTTTTTGCTCAGCTGCCGATACCTCCTTACCACCCACTGATATTAAGGAGCGATATCGTGATAAAGCTGATTAACGTTGACGAACTGCGGCAGGGAATGTTTATCCACAAACTTGAGGTTTGGTGGGTCAAAGATAAGCGCATTCGCAACCAAATGCTGATCACTGATAAACGCCAGATCGCGATGATCCGCAATGAGGGGATCCTGCAGTTATGGATCGATCTCGACAAATCGGTTCAGGCGCCCGCTGCGCCTGCGCCGAAAAAAGATATTCCTAAAACCCCGTTTTTCCAGGAGATGGATCAGGCGCAAAGCATCTTCAATCAGGGGAAACCGCAGGTGCTGGCGATGTTTAACGAGGCGCGCATGGGACAAGGTCTCGACCTCGATTACACCCTTGATCTGGTTGATCAAATTGCCGGATCGATCACCCGCGAACCGACTGCGCTGCTGAGCGTGGCGCGCCTGAAAAATCACGACGATTACACCTATCTGCACTCAATGGCGGTGTGCGGTTTGATGATCTCGCTCGGCAAAAAAATGGGCCTCGATGAGCATCAGCTGCGCCGCGTTGGCATGGGCGGTTTGCTGCACGATGTGGGGAAAGCCGCGGTGCCGCTGGAGATTCTCAACAAGCCCGGCAAGCTCAGCGATGAAGAGTTCACCGTGATGCGCCAGCACCCGATTGTCGGTGCGCAGATGCTAATGGAAGCTAACGCCGGTGAAGATCTGCTGGATATCGCGCTGCATCACCATGAAAAATACGACGGCAACGGTTATCCGCACGGTTTGAAAGGCGAGGAGATCTCACTGTATGCGCGCATGGCATCGGTTTGCGACGTCTATGATGCCGTCACCTCGAATCGTCCTTATCGCAAAGGCTGGACGCCTGCCGAAGCGATGCACAACATGTTGAGCTGGCGCGGCCACTTCGATAACTCGCTGCTGCACGCCTTCGTGCGCACTATCGGCATCTATCCGGTGGGATCGCTGGTGCGACTGGCTTCCGGGCGCGTGGCGCTGGTGGTGCAAGCGGGCGAAAAATCGCTGCTGAAGCCAAAAGTGCATGTGTTCTGGTCGCTGCACGCGCAGCGTGAAGTGAAACCGGAAGAGCTCGATCTCGGCGACAGCTTCTGCACCGACAGCATCACCGGCGCGGAAGACAGCGGCTTGTGGCAGAACATCGATCTGAACCGCATCTGGGCGTTAGAAAGCGCTTAATTCTTCACCATTTTTATACTTTATTTACGCCCGCTTCCCGCCTTTTTACCTCTTCTTTATGCCGCGCCGCGCATGCTTGCAGCACTACCAAAATCCTCTGGAGGTTGCTGTGAGCGTGGGCGTGATAGCCGGCATCGTGCTGGTGTTTGTTCTTCTGGGCTACCTGATTTATGCCCTGCTTAATGCGGAGGCATTCTGATGGCTGCGAATGCATTCATGCTAATTGCGGTATTTCTGCTGGTACTGATGGTGCTGGCACAACCGCTGGGACGTTATCTCGCCCTGTTTGTGGCTGACAAGCCGCTGCTGCCGCGTACCGAACGCGCGCTGTGGCGACTGGCCGGAGCCGACGGCGACGCCATGCGCTGGCCGCACTATTTGCTGGCGATTCTGCTGTTTAACGCGCTGGGTTTTGCCTTGCTGCTGCTGATGTTGATGACGCAGGCCGCGCTGCCGCTGAACCCGCAGCATCTGCCTAATCTGAGCTGGGATCTGGCGCTTAATACCGCCATTAGCTTTGTCACCAACACCAACTGGCAATCCTACGCCGGGGAAAGCACGCTGAGCTATTTCAGTCAGATGGCGGGCCTCACGGTGCAGAACTTCCTGTCAGCGGCGACCGGCATTGCCGTGGCGTTTGCGCTGATTCGTGGTTTTGCTAACCGTTCGCTGGCAACGCTCGGCAACGCGTGGCGCGACCTGACGCGCATCACCGTTTACGTGCTGCTGCCAATCAGCCTGCTGATGGCGCTGTTCTTCGTTAGCCAGGGCAGCATTCAAACCTTCGAACCTTACCATGCGCTCACCACGCTGGAAGGCGCGCAGCAGACGCTGCCGCTCGGTCCGGTGGCATCGCAGGAAGCGATCAAAATGCTCGGCACCAACGGCGGCGGTTTCTTCAACGTTAACTCGGCGCATCCGTTCGAAAACCCGACGGCGCTGACCAACTTCGTGCAGATGCTGAGCATCTTCCTGATCCCGGCGGCGCTCTGTTTCACCTTTGGTCAGCATCTGGGCGATCGTCGTCAGGGCCACATGCTGCTGTGGGCGATGACCATCATGTTCGTGCTGGCGGTGATCACCGTGATGTGGGCCGAACTGCGTGGCAATCCGCACTTCCTCGCGCTCGGCGCAGACAGCGCCATCAACATGGAAGGCAAGGAGACGCGCTTCGGCATTCTCAACTCCAGCTTGTTTGCGGTGATCACCACGGCGGCGTCGTGTGGTGCGGTCAACGCCATGCATGACTCTTTCACCGCGCTCGGCGGCATGGTGCCGATGTGGTTGATGCAGTTGGGTGAAGTGGTGTTCGGCGGCGTCGGTGCTGGCCTGTACGGCATGCTGCTGTTCGTGCTGCTCGGCGTGTTTATCGCCGGGTTGATGATCGGTCGCACGCCAGAATACATGGGCAAAAAAATCGACGTGTGGGAGATGAAGATGACCGCGCTGGCGATTCTGGTGACGCCGACGCTGGTGCTGCTCGGCACCGCGCTGGCGATGATGACCGACGCCGGTCGCGCGGGCATGGCCAATCCCGGCATTCATGGCTTCAGCGAAGTGCTGTATGCGGTGTCATCGGCGTCTAACAACAACGGCAGCGCCTTTGCCGGATTGAGCGCCAACACGCCGTTCTGGAACCTGCTGCTCGGCTTCTGCATGTTGGTGGGCCGCTTCGGCATCATCATTCCGGTGCTGGCGATTGCCGGTTCGCTGGCAGCGAAGAAAATTCAGCCGGTGGGCAACGGTACACTGCCAACGCACGGCCCGCTGTTTATCGCGCTGCTGATTGGCACCGTCTTGCTGGTGGGCGCATTGACGTTCATCCCCGCGCTGGCATTGGGCCCGGTCGCGGAACATCTGCAACTTATTCAGGGATAACGGAATCATGAGTCGTCAACAACTGGCGCTGTTTGATGCGGCGCTAACCCGCGTTGCCATGCTGGATGCGCTGAAAAAACTCGATCCGCGCGTGCAGTTCCGCAACCCGGTGATGTTTTTGGTGTGGATCGGCAGCGTGCTGACTTCGGTATTGGCGGTGGGCATGGCCAGTGGCACGCTCAGCGGCAACGCGGGCTTTACCGCTGGCGTCGCCATCTGGCTGTGGTTCACCGTGCTGTTCGCAAACTTCGCCGAAGCGCTGGCGGAAGGGCGCAGCAAGGCGCAGGCCAACAGCCTGAAAGGCATCAGCAAAACCAGCGATGCGAAGAAACTGGCCGAAGCGCGTTATGGCGCAACGTGGCACAACGTGGCGGCCGATACGCTGCGCAAAGGCGATGTGGTGCTGGTGGAAGCCGGTGACATCATTCCGTGCGACGGCGAAGTGCTGGAGGGCGGCGCATCGGTGGATGAGAGCGCCATTACCGGTGAATCCGCGCCGGTGATCCGTGAATCGGGCGGTGACTTCTCGTCCGTGACCGGCGGTACGCGCATTCTTTCCGACTGGTTGGTGATTCAGTGCAGCGTCAATCCGGGTGAAACTTTCCTCGACCGCATGATCGCTATGGTGGAAGGCGCGAAACGCCGCAAAACGCCGAACGAAGTGGCGCTGACCATTCTGCTGGTGTCGCTGACGATTGTGTTCCTGCTGGCGACCGTCACGCTGTGGCCGTTCTCGGCGTATGGCGGCACGCCGGTCAGCATCACGGTGCTGGTGGCGCTGCTGGTGTGTTTGATTCCTACAACGATTGGCGGCTTGCTGTCGGCCATCGGTGTGGCGGGCATGAGCCGCATGCTGGGCGCGAATGTTATCGCTACCAGCGGCCGTGCGGTGGAAGCGGCAGGCGACGTCGATGTGCTGATGCTGGATAAAACCGGCACCATCACGCTCGGCAACCGTCAGGCGACGCAGTTCCTGCCTGCGCCGGGCGTCAGCGAACAGCAACTGGCTGATGCGGCGCAATTGGCGTCGCTGGCTGATGAAACGCCAGAAGGGCGCAGCATCGTGGTGCTGGCGAAGCAGAAATTTAACCTGCGCGAGCGCGATCTGAGCAGCATGGGCGCGAGCTTTATTCCGTTCTCGGCGCAAACGCGTATGAGCGGCGTCAACGTGCAGGATCGTCTGATCCGCAAAGGCGCAGTCGATGCGGTTCGTCGCCACATCGAAGCCAATCATGGCCGTTTCCCGCTGGAAGTGAATGCCGCGGTGGAAGAGGTGGCGCGTGCGGGCGGCACGCCGCTGGTGGTCTCGGAAGGCGCGCAGGTGCTGGGCGTGGTGGCGCTGAAAGATATCGTTAAAGGCGGCATCAAAGAGCGCTTTGCCGAGCTGCGCAAAATGGGCATCAAAACGGTGATGATCACCGGCGATAACCCGTTAACGGCGGCGGCGATTGCGGCGGAAGCGGGCGTCGATGATTTCCTGTCGGAAGCGACGCCGGAAGCCAAGCTGGCGCTTATTCGCCAGTATCAGGCCGAAGGGCGTTTAGTGGCGATGACCGGCGACGGCACCAACGATGCCCCAGCGCTGGCGCAGGCTGACGTGGCGGTGGCGATGAACTCGGGAACCCAGGCGGCGAAAGAGGCCGGCAACATGGTCGATCTCGACTCGAATCCGACCAAGCTGCTGGAAGTGGTGCACATCGGTAAACAGATGCTGATGACGCGCGGTTCGCTCACCACCTTTAGTATCGCCAACGACGTGGCGAAGTATTTCGCCATTATTCCGGCTGCGTTTGCCGCCACCTATCCGCAGCTCAATATGCTCAACGTGATGGGGCTGCATTCGCCGAACTCGGCGATTCTGTCGGCGGTGATTTTTAACGCGCTGGTGATTGTATTCCTGATTCCGCTGGCGCTGAAAGGCGTGAGTTATCGCCCGCTGAGCGCGGCGGCGCTGCTGCGTCGCAACCTGTGGATTTACGGTGCGGGCGGATTAGTGGTGCCGTTTATTGGTATTAAAGCCATCGACCTGCTGCTAACGCTGCTTGGTCTGGCTTAAGGAGAAGAGAAATGAGTCAGTTACGTCCGGCTATTGTATTGTTAATAGTGCTTACGCTGCTCACCGGCGCGGTCTATCCGCTGCTCACTACCGGTCTGGCGCAATGGTGGTTCCCATCCCAGGCCAACGGTTCGCTGATTGAGCAGGATGGCGCGGTACGCGGTTCCGAGCAGATTGGTCAGGCATTTAATCAGCCGGGCCACTTTTGGGGTCGACCTTCCGCAACCGGCGATGCGCCTTATAATGCGTTGGCCTCAAGCGGCAGCAATCTGGCAGGCAGCAATCCGGCACTGGACAAAGCGGTGGCGGAACGCGTCGCTGCGCTGCGTGCGGCTAATCCGCAAGCCCCCAAAGCGGTGCCGGTGGAGTTAGTGACGGCGTCGGCGAGCGGATTAGATCCGGATATTTCGCCGGAAGCCGCGTTGTGGCAGGCACCGCGCATCGCCGCCGCGCGCAAGATGGCGCTGAAAGATGTCGAAGCGCTGATTGTGCGCTACACCGAGCGCCCGCTGCTGCCGTTTGTTGGCGAAGAGACGGTAAACGTGCTGCGCCTCAATCTGGCACTGGATGATTTGCAATAAACCGTAGGGTCGCCATTAATGGCGACCGTTTTCATGGCCGCACGGAACCTCGATTAATTGGACGGATTCTTTGAACGACCTACATGATGAACTGCCGCGCCCCGATCCCGATGCGCTGCTGCTGAACCACAGCGACAGCCATCGCGGTAAGCTGAAAATCTACTTCGGCGCCTGCGCGGGCGTGGGAAAAACCTTCGCCATGCTGCAGGAGGCGCAGCGCCTGCGCGCACAAGGTCTCGACGTGCTTGCGGGCGTGGTGGAAACCCACGATCGCGCAGAGACCGCCGCGCTGCTCAACGGGCTGGCGCTGTTGCCACGTCGTGCCACCGGGCGTTCGCGTCATGCTGAATTCGATCTCGATGCAGCATTAGCGCGTCATCCGGCGGTGATCCTGATGGATGAACTGGCGCACACCAACGTGCAGGGTTCGCGCCATCCCAAGCGCTGGCAGGACATTGAAGAGCTGCTCGAAGCGGGCATCGACGTCATCACCACCGTTAATGTGCAGCATCTGGAAAGCCTGAATGATGTGGTCGGCGGCGTCACCGGCATTCAGGTGCGTGAAACCGTGCCCGATCCCTTCTTTGATAGCGCCGACGAAGTGGTGCTGGTGGATCTGCCACCGGACGATCTGCGTCAGCGGCTGAAAGAGGGCAAAGTCTACGTCGGCGACCGCGCCGAACGCGCCATCGAAAACTTCTTCCGTAAAGGCAATCTGTTCGCGCTGCGCGAGCTGGCGCTGCGCCGCACCGCCGATCGCGTGGATGACCAGATGCGCGCCTGGCGCGATCAGCAAGGCCGCGACAAAGTGTGGCATACGCGTGACGCCATTCTGCTGTGCATCGGTGACGATACCGGCAGCGAAAAGCTGGTGCGCACCGCCGCACGTTTGGCGGCGCGGCTTGGCAGCGAATGGCATGCGGTGTATGTCGAAACACCACGCCTCAATCGGCTGCCGGAAGCGCGCCGTCGCGCCATTTTGCGCACGCTGCAGCTGGCGCAGGAACTTGGCGCGGAAACCGCCACGCTCTCCGATCCCGATGAAGCGCGCGCGGTGCTGCGCTACGCGCGCGAGCACAATCTCGGCAAAATCGTAACCGGTCGCCAGCCGCAACGGCGCTGGCGGCGCGACAGCTTTGCCCAGCGACTTGGCGAACTCGGCCCGGATCTTGATTTATTGGTGGTGGCGCTGGATGAACCGGTGCGCGATGCGCCGCATCCGCTTAGCGGCCAGCGCGCCAGCAGCGAAAAATGGCGGCTCTATCTGCGCGGCTGCTTGATGGCGCTGCTGCTGTGTATTTTGGTCACCGGCGTTGGACGCTGGCTGCTGGTTGAGTTTGATCCCGCCAACAGCGTGATGATTTATCTGCTGGCGGTGGTGCTGGTGGCGCTGCGCTATGGCCGCTGGCCGTCGGTGTTCGCCACGGTGATCAACATCATCGCCTTCGACCTGTTCTTTGTCGCGCCGACCGGCACCGTTGCGGTGTCGGATTTGCAGTATCTGGTGACCTTCGCAGTGATGCTGGCGGTGGGCGTGATTGTCGGAAATCTGACGGCGGGCGTGCGCTATCAGGCCAAAGTGGCGCGCTATCGGGAACAGCGCGCGCGGCATCTGTATGAGATGGCGAAAGCGCTCGGCAGCGATCTGACGCCGCAGGACATCGCCAGCACCAGCCAGCGCATAATCGATGTCACCTTGCAGGCGCGCAGTTTGCTGCTGCTGCCGGATGAACAGGGCGAGCTGCAAACCGTGGGCGACACGGCGATTGGTACGCCGCCGGATCTGGCCATCGCTAAATGGAGTTACAGCAAAGGCCAACCGGCTGGCGCGGGCACCGATACCTTGCCTGCGGTGCCGTACCAGATTCTGCCGCTGAAAAGCGGCAATCACTGTCGCGGCTTGCTGGTGGTAGAACCTGAAAACCTGCGCCAGCTAATGATTCCCGAGCAGCAGCGTTTACTGGAAACCTTCACCGTGCTGATTGCCAACGCGCTGGAACGCATGGCGCTGTCGCACAGTGAAGCGGCGTCGCGGCTGGCCGCCGAGCGTGAGCAACTGCGTAATGCGCTGCTGTCAGCGCTGTCGCACGACCTGCGCACGCCGCTAACGGTGCTGTTTGGTCAGGCGGAGATGCTGATGCTCGATCTCGCCAGTGAAGAGTCGAAGTATGTCGGCCAGGCCAATCAGATTCGCGAACAGACGCTGAGCACCATCCGGCTGGTGAGCAACATGCTGGATATGGCGCGCATTCAGTCTGGCGGGCTCAATCTGCGTGAAGAGTGGGTAGCGCTGGATGAGGTGATTGGCGGTGCGCTGAGCAGCATGGGCCCGTCGCTGAAGGGCCATGAATTTATGCTCGATTTACCCGAGATGGTGCTGATTAAAGGCGACAGCGCCATGCTGGAACGGGTGTTTACCAATCTGATCGAAAACAGCCTGAAATACGCCGGCAACGCGGCGCAGCACGGTATTCGGGCGTGGCGCGATCGCGATCGGCTGGAGATTGCGGTGTGGGATAGCGGTCCCGGCATCGCGCCAGAGAACCTGACGCGTATTTTTGACAAGTTTGCGCGCGGCGATAAAGAGTCGGCGGTGCCGGGCGTGGGATTGGGGTTGGCGATCGGTAAAACCATTATCGAATCCCATCGCGGGCGCATCTGGGCGGAGAATCGGCCGGAGGGCGGCGCGGTGTTCCGTTTGTCATTGCCGCTGCCCGCCGCACCGGAAATTTCTGAAGAAGGGCTGAAATAACTTCACATAAGTTCGGTTATACTCGCCCACTTGTCTGTTGATTAATGGGAACTTATGGAACGTTTTATCGAAAACCTGATGTATTCATCGCGCTGGCTGCTGGCTCCGGTTTACATGGGACTTTCGTTGGGCCTGCTGGCGCTGACCATCAAATTCTTCCAGGAAATTTTTCACCTGTTACCGCATGTGTTCACCATCGCGGAGAACGATTTGATTCTGCTGCTGCTGTCGCTGGTGGATATGACGCTGGTCGGCGGTTTGCTGGTGATGGTGATGCTCTCGGGTTACGAGAACTTTGTCTCCAAGCTGGATATTGATGAGCACCGCGAGAAGCTGAGCTGGCTCGGTAAAATGGACTCCGGCTCGTTGAAAAACAAAGTGGCGGCCTCGATTGTGGCGATTTCATCGATTCACCTGCTGCGTATTTTCATGGACGCCCGCAACATCGAGAATGAAAAGCTGATGTGGTACGTGATTATCCACCTGACGTTTGTGCTGTCGGCCTTTGTGATGGGCTGGCTGGATAATATGTCGAAGGGGGATAAGAAAGCGGTGAAAATGTGATGAATCCAGGTCGCCATAAATGGCGACCCTACAAAACCATCGCGTAGGGTCGTCATTTATGGCGACCTTTTCATTTCCGCTACCGCGTCGGCGGCTGCGCTCCCGCTAACTTCGGCATCACTTCCCGAATCATGGCGAAAAACTTCTGTAACCGCGCCGGATAATAGCTCGCCCACGGATAAGTCAGCCACACCGGCAGCGGCGGCGCTTGCCACTCCGGCAGCAGCTGAATCAAATCGCCTTTCGCCAAATCCTCCTGCACCACCCACGACGACACAACCGCCGCGCCCATGCCCGCAATGGCCGCTTTGCGCACTGCGTACAAACTGTCGCTGGCGAGGCGCGGCGCAATCGCCAGATTTAGCGGCTGACCATCGCTAATACGCTGCAAGGCGATTTCGTTGCGATAAAAGCTGGTCAGCGCCAGCCACGGCAGATGAGTGAGCTGCGAAACCTCATCCACCGGCGGATGCGCGGCCAGCAGCGACGGTGCCGCCACCACAAAGCGCGGCACTTCCGCCAGTAACACCGCCACGATAGATGCATCGCTGGGCGCACCCACCTGAATCGCGCAGTCGATGTTTTCGCTGATGAAGTCTGGCGTGCGGTCATTCAGCGTCCACTCCACGTTTAAGCGTGGATAGCGATGCAGATAATCAATCAACGGTTCAATCAGCTGATCCTGCCCAAACGCATGCGGCGCCCGCACGCGCAAGGTGCCAATCGGATCGTCGCTGGCGCCGGTGAGATCATCTTCCAGCGCGTGCCAGGTCGCCACCAACTGACGCGCCTGCGCATAACAGCGTTCGCCATCATCGGTAAGTTTCAGCGCATGCGTGGTGCGCATAATCAGTTTGAGGCCGAGCCGCTGCTCCAGCGCCTGCAGACGACGGCTGATGGTGGGCTGCGTGGTGCCGAGCTGCGTGGCTGCGGCTGACAGCGATCCGCTCTCGACGATGCGGATAAAGGTCTGCATCAGTTCGATGCGATCCAGGCTGGAGATGTTGTTCATACGCACCACGCATAACAGTTCTGTGTTTGAGCAGTCTACCGCGTATGGCGGCGACGCGCTTTAATAAGCGCACTTTCACGGGGGAATCCACTATGTCAGCCATCTCAACGTCAGCCATGCCAGCTGAAAAACTGCCCGCGCCGCTGGTCTTTACGCTCGCGGCCGGTGCCGGACTCAGCGTCGCATCGATTTATTACAGCCAGCCGATGCTGGATATCATCAGCAAACAGTTCAACGTCGGGATCGGCAGCGTCGGCATGGTGCCGATGTTGACGCAAGCCGGTTACGCGCTGGGGATTTTGCTGCTGGCCCCGCTCGGCGACCGTCACGATCGTCGCACCATTATTCTGATTAAAGGTTTGTTGCTGGTTGCTGCGCTGCTGCTGTGTGGCTTCTCGGGTGGATTGAATGCCTTACTGATCGCCAGCTTCGTCACCGGTTTAACCGCCACCGTGGCGCAGGACATCGTGCCAGCATCAGCGGCGTTAGCGCCGGAGCGCAGCCGCGGCAAAACCGTTGGCACGGTGATGACAGGATTGCTGGTGGGGATTTTGCTGTCACGCGTGGTGAGCGGCGTAGTGGCGGAGTATTTCGGCTGGCGCACTATGTACATGATTGCGGCGGTAGCGGTGTTGCTGATTAGCGTTGCGCTGTGGCGCGTGCTGCCGCGCTTTACGCCGGGCACCTTGGTGAGCTATCCGCGTCTGCTGCTGTCGCTGGCGCATCTGTGGCAGCACCATCAAACCCTGCGCCGCGCCGCGCTGGCGCAAGGATTGTTGTCGGTGGGCTTTAGCGCCTTCTGGTCAACGCTGGCGTTGATGCTGAGTCAAAACTTCCATCTCGACAGCGCCGTCGCTGGCGCATTCGGTCTTGCGGGTGCCGCAGGCGCTCTAGCCGCGCCGTTAGCTGGTAGCGTGGCGGATCGCATCGGTCCAGCGCGTGTTACGCAGTACGGTGCCACGCTGGTGATGGTGTCGTTCGCGCTGATGTTCTTGTTGCCGTTGCTGCCGATGCCGGCTCAGCTGGGTCTGATTATCATCAGCACCATCGGTTTTGATTTGGGTGTGCAGGCCACGCTGGTGGCGCATCAGACGCTGGTTTACAGCCTGGCGCCAGAAGCACGCAGCCGTCTTAACGCCTTGATGTTTACCGTGGTGTTTATTGGCATGGCAACCGGTGCGGCGCTGGGAAGCCTGGCGCTGGCACATTGGGGCTGGACCGGCGTGGTGGCACTCTCAACATTGGCCGCTGCGCTTGCCTTGATGATTCGCCTCGCCAGCCGTCATCTGAAAAACTGATCGCCTAACATGTGCCAGGCTTAAGGGAGAATGTTATTTAAAAACGGAGCGTTATGAATTTCCTGGCCTGGACCGCCGCTACCGGCGGTCTGCTACTTCTTATGTCACTGGCTTCCGGGTGGATTCACCGTGGGCCAGTGACCTCATTTGGTCTCTACCTGTTCGCGGGCATTCTTTGCGGTCCGTGGATGCTCAATCTGCTGCAAGTCGACATCATCGGTCACGCCAATCTCGCCGCACATCTCACCGAAATCGCCATGGCGGCCTCGCTGTTTATCACCGGGCTAAAACTGCGCTTGCCGCTCAACGCGCATGCCTGGCGGCTTGGCGTCAGGCTGGCGTTTCCGGCGATGTTGCTCACCGTCGGCGGCATGACGCTGCTGGTGCACTGGATCACCGGCTTTGACTGGGCGATGTCGCTGGCGTTTGGTGCCATTGTTGCGCCGACCGATCCGGTGCTCGCCAGCCTGATTTCGGTAAACGATGCGCGTGATGACGATGCCCTGCGCGTGGCGCTCTCCAGCGAAGCGGGCATGAACGACGGTTCCGCGCTGCCGCTGCTGATGCTGGCGATTTTGCTGTTGCAGCCGGGCGAACTCAGCACCGCTGCGCTGGGCGAGTGGTTTGCCAAAGATGCGCTGTGGGCGATTGGCGGCGGACTGGGAATCGGCTTTGTGCTGGGTTGGCTGATCGGTCAGCTGGCGACGCATTTACGTACCGCGAATCAGGATGTGGCACCCAACGATCTGTTCGCACTGGCGCTGATTGCGTTGAGCTATGCCGCCGCGCAGTCGGTTGATGCGTCGGGCTTCCTCGCCACCTTTGCAGCCGGCGTCGGGTTACGTCGCGCGGAATTGCGCGTGGTGAAGCACTATCCGCAAGATGAGATGTCTGAAGAGGAGCGCTTCTTACCGGCAGAAGCGCGCGTTAATACCGGTCAGCGGATGGCGCAGGGCAGCAGCGGCATGGTCAAATCGGTGGGTTTGGTGATCGGCGATGCGCTCTCCTTTGGTGATACTATCGAGCGCTTGCTGGCGGCGGGCATGATGGTGGTGCTGGGCATTACGCTGGCGCAGCACTGGAATCTCACCGGTATCGGACTCGCGCTGCTGCTGTTTGTGGTGGTGCGTCCGCTGGCGGTGTGGATCACTACGTGGCGCTGCGATATTCCGCTGATGCGACGTTTGCTGATTGGCTGGTTGGGTATTCGCGGCATCGGCAGTATCAATTATATTGCCTATGCATGGGTGCACGGCATGCGTGGACCGCAGGCGGAACAGATGGTGGATATGGCGCTGACGTTAGTGGTGTGCAGCATTGTGTTGCACGGCATCACGGTCACGCCGTTGTTAAACTGGCGTGCTGCCCGTCAGGCCGCACGCGCCGAACAAAACGAAAACTGATTTATTGGAAATTATTGGAGCCTATTATGAAAGCGTTATTACTCGCCCTCGTTGGGCTGTCGCTGTCGGCCGGTGCCTTGGCTGCCGACGGTGACAATAATCAGGAAGAGAATGTTTATGCCAGCCAGCTGTGTCATCTGGTGAGCAGTGAAAAGAAGACCAGCGATTTAGATGGCTACACGGAGAAGCTGAAGTCACAACTCGCGGCCAGCCAGTCTTCGTCGTCTATGCAGCAGCCTGAATTTAATGAAGAAATCGCGCAGGAAGTGATTAGCGCGTGGCTGGAGTTGGGCGAAGATGAGCGCGGCAAACTGCGTCATGATCAATCGCAATGCGAACAAACGGTAATGACCCAGTTCCAGCAACAGGACTAATACCCGTCATACTTCAAGCTGCAGGTGCGTTGGCTGCGTGTGTTCACCCCAGTCACTTACTTTTGTAAGCTCCTGGGGATTCACACCCTTGCCGCCTTCCTGCAGCTCGAATTATTTAGGGTATTCGAAAAAGCTCGCGCCTTTTTAGGCGCGTTTTTTATGGCTTTTTTGTACGATTTACGTACATAATCGCCAACGTCGAAATCAGACATGCGTCACATAATGAGATTCAGCTGTTGAAGCTGGCATTTTTTGCATACTGGCACTGGGCAAGATGATTACACGTCGTCACTTTTTGTTGGCTACTGGAGCAACCGTTCTCTCGATGACCACGGGCAAACTCTTTGCTCGCGATGATGTCATTCCGTTGTGGCCCGACGATCCGCCCGGCGGCGGCGGCCCTTCAGGCTTGCTCAAAGTCGATCGCCACGGCTCCTGGACCAATATTGTCTCACCTGCGATTCAACGCTTTCGACCGGAAAATCCCAACGGCGAAGCGGTGATTGTGGCGGCGGGCGGCGGCTATCGTTTTATCGGTATGGGCCGCGAAGCCTGGCCGGTGGCGCGCTGGCTGAATGGCAGCGGCTATACGGTGTATGTGCTTAGCTACCGTTTACCGGGTGAGAAGTGGCAGGCGGGCAATCTGGCACCGCTGCAGGATGCGCAACGTGCCATTCGTCTGGTGCGTTCGATGGAGCGCAAAGTGCATGTGTTGGGCTTCTCCGCCGGTGGCCATCTGCTCGGCATGGCGGCGGCGCGTCCGGATTTTGAATCCTATCCGGCGCAGGATCCGCTGGACCAAATTAGACCGAATGTGGATAGCGTTGGGCTGATTTATCCGGTGATCACCCTTGAAGCGCCGTATCAGCGCACCAACACGCATCTGATGATGGTGGGCCAAAACGCCACGCCGACTCAGGAAGCCAACTGGTCAGTGCAAAACTATGTCACGCGCCAATATCCACCGACCTTCCTCGCGCAGGCCGAGGACGATCACACCTCCAATCCCCACAATACGGAAATGATGCGTGACGCTTGCCGCCGCATGCGTGTGCCGGTTGAGCTGATTGAACTCAGCAGCGGCGGGCACGGTTTTGGTCTCGGCAAAGCGGGTACGCCAGCCGCATTGTGGGATCAGGCGTATGTGCGTTGGTTGGATAATCAGGGTTAAAGCGGGTTGGGGTTGGTGCGTGTGTTGGGAAGGTCGCCATAAATGGCGACCCTACGTATCACGTTAAATTAAAATTCGCGTCCGGCTGCAGCGGTTCCGGCAGCGGCGTATCGCCATTCATCGCTTTCAAATTGCGTTCGATATTGACGCACAGCGCATCAAGCGGCAGATGATTTGGTGCGGTGCCAAACGGATGTTCCAGCTCCTCCGCCAGCGCTTCCAGCGACAAAAAGGTGTAGGAGATAAACATCGACACCAGCGGCGTCATCAGGTGTAAATCCGCCACCAGCGCAAACGGCAGCAGCGTACAGAACAGGTAAACGGTGCGATGCAGAATCAGGCTGTAGGCGAACGGAATCGGTGTGCTGGCAATGCGATCGCAACCGCCCAGAATCGCCGACAGCTGATTAAGATTTTCATCAATGCTCTGCCAGACAATATCCGACACCAACCCTTCATCGCGGCGCTGCGCCAGCCATTCACTCAAGCACAATAAAATCTGCGACGTCGGCATCGGATGATGCAGCACTTTGCTGTGCCAGCTGGCCGGCAGCAAACGCTGTAAATCGGACTGCACATCGGTTTTACGCAGGCGATGTTTCAGGCACCAGCAGAATGCCAGCAGCAAGCCGGTAAATTCCCGCACCTGTTCTTCACTCAGGCCACGAATGCCTTTGATCTGCCGCAGCAGCGAGCGCTGGGTGATATGCAGGCTGCCCCACAAGGTGCGGGCTTCGATAAAACGCGCATAGCTGGCGTTATTACGAAAGCCGAGAAAGATGGCGATCGACACACCAACCAAACTAAAGGGCGCGGTGGTGAGGTGAATGCCGAAAGTGGAGTACCACGGATAGCCAAAGATGGCGATCAGTGACATCAGCAGGTTGAGCGACAGGCGGAACACGATGTTGCTGAGCACCGATCCATGCCAGTCAAACAGCCGGAGAAACCAGTGTTGATGAGGACGTACGATCATTTTGCGATGGTGTATTTTTTAGGTTTTGTAGCGACAGGTTACGCCGGTCAGTGATCTTGAACAACGCTAAATCCCAGTCTTTTTAAGGCAAATTGCGCGGTGAGAATGCTATTTTATTTATTTAAATCAATCTTCTAAAAACACTTTGAACAAGTTGTAAAATTCTTTGCGTTATCTCTTCCAGCTCGCCTTCTCTAAAGTTCATTTCAGCAGCACAACACACAAATTTATAACCACTTTAGAGGAATACATCATGTCTAAACTCGACCTGCTCGACCCACAGAACTCCACGTTGATCTTCATCGACCACCAGCCGCAGATGTCTTTCGGCGTTGCGAATATCGATCGCCAGCAGCTCAAAAATAACACCGTTGCTCTGGCGAAGACCGGCAAAATTTTCGACGTGCCGGTGATTTACACTTCTGTGGAGACGGAGAGCTTCAGCGGCTACATCTGGCCTGAACTGCTGGCGGTCCATCCGGAAGCCAAGCCGATTGAGCGCACCTCAATGAACTCATGGGAAGACGCGAAGTTTGTTGAAGCGGTAGAGAAAACCGGCCGTAAAAAGCTGATTATCTCTGCGCTGTGGACTGAAGTGTGCCTGACGTTCCCGGCGCTGATGGCGCTGAAAGAGGGCTATGAAGTCTATGTGGTGACCGATACGTCTGGCGGTACTAGCGTCGATGCGCACGAACGTTCTATCCAGCGCATGGTGCAGGCTGGCGCGGTGCCGGTGACCTGGCAGCAAGTGCTGCTTGAGTATCAGCGCGACTGGTCACGCAAAGAGACCTACGATGCGGTGATGGATCTGGTGCGTGAACACAGTGGCGCTTACGGCATGGGCGTTGATTACGCTTACACCATGGTGCACAAAGCGCCGCAGCGCAGCGCCTGAATCACTCCGGGCGCGGCAGGCTGACTTTCAGCGCATCGATAAACAGCCGCAGCGCCATGGATTGATGCCGGTTGGGCGGGAACCACAGCGCAATCCCCGCCGATTGCACCCGCCAATCGGCCAGCAGCTCCACCAACTGGCCGCT
>NZ_DAMBSA010000060.1:0-16563 GCF_032054795.1 Pantoea sp. CTOTU49201 | reverse complement strand
ATTGGTGCTGACTTCCAGGTTGCCAGCGAATTGATGGGCGATGAGCTGACACAGTTAACGCTGCTGGCGGCCAATAACACCGGTTATCAAAACCTGACCTTGCTGATTTCACGTGCATATCAGCGCGGTTACGGCATTGCGGGCCCAATCATCGATCGCGACTGGCTGCTGGAGCTGGGCGAAGGCCTGATTCTGCTGTCTGGCGGGCGTCGCGGCGACGTGGGCCGCAGTCTGCTGCGCGGCAATAGCGCAATGGTCGCGCAGTGTTTGAGCTTCTATCAGGAACACTTCCCGAATCGTTATTATCTCGAATTGATGCGCACCGGTCGCGCCGATGAAGAGGCCTATCTGCATGCTGCCGTCGAGCTGGCAATTGCCGAAGGTATTCCCGTCGTTGCCACCAACGAAGTGTGCTTCCTCAATGAAGAAGATTTTGATGCGCATGAAATCCGCGTGGCGATTCATGACGGCTACACGCTGGACGATCCCAAGCGTCCGCGCAATTACAGTCCTCAGCAATATATGCGCAGTGAAGAGGAGATGTGCGAGCTGTTCTCGGACATCCCGGAAGCGCTGGAAAATAGCGTAGAGATTGCTAAGCGCTGTAACGTGACAGTGCGCCTCGGCGAGTATTTCCTGCCGCAGTTCCCCACCGGTGATATGAGCACCGAAGACTTCCTCGTGGCGAAGTCGCGCGAAGGCCTGGAAGAGCGTATGGAATTCCTCTTCCCGGATCCGGCGGTGCGCGCTGAAAAACGCGTGGAATATGATGAACGTCTGGAGATTGAACTCACTGTTATCAACCAGATGGGCTTCCCCGGCTACTTCCTGATCGTGATGGAGTTTATCCAGTGGTCGAAGGACAACGGGATTCCCGTTGGTCCTGGCCGTGGTTCGGGTGCCGGTTCATTAGTGGCGTATGCGCTGAAAATTACCGATATCGATCCGCTGGAATTTGACCTGCTGTTCGAACGTTTCCTGAATCCGGAACGTGTCTCGATGCCCGACTTCGACGTCGACTTCTGCATGGAGAAACGCGATCAGGTGATCGATCACGTGGCCGATATGTATGGACGCGATGCGGTATCGCAGATCATTACGTTCGGTACCATGGCAGCGAAAGCGGTTATCCGCGATGTGGGACGCGTACTCGGCCATCCGTACGGTTTTGTCGATCGTATCTCTAAGCTGATCCCGCCGGATCCAGGCATGACGCTGGAGAAAGCCTTCCTGGCTGAACCGCAGCTGCCGGAGATCTACGAGGCAGATGAAGAGGTGAAAGCGCTGATCGACATGGCGCGGAAACTGGAAGGTGTCACGCGTAACGCCGGTAAACACGCCGGTGGTGTGGTGATCTCGCCGACCAAAATCACCGATTTTGCGCCGCTGTACTGCGATGAGAACGGGCAGTTCCCGGTTACCCAGTTTGATAAGAATGACGTGGAGTATGCCGGGCTGGTGAAGTTTGACTTCCTCGGCCTGCGTACCCTCACCATCATCGACTGGGCGCTGAAGATGATTAACCCGCGCCGTGAAAAGCAGGGTTTGCCACCGATTGATATCGCCGCCATTCCGCTGGAAGACAAAAAAAGTTTCGACATGCTGCAGCGCTCGGAAACCACTGCGGTGTTCCAGCTTGAATCGCGCGGCATGAAAGATCTGATCAAACGTCTGAAGCCTGACTGCTTCGAAGATATGATCGCACTGGTGGCGCTGTTCCGTCCGGGACCGCTGCAATCGGGCATGGTAGATAACTTCATCGACCGTAAGCACGGTCGCGAAGAGATTTCTTATCCGGATATTCAGTGGCAGCACGAAACCCTGAAACCGGTGCTGGAGCCGACCTACGGCATCATTCTGTATCAGGAACAGGTGATGCAGATCGCGCAGGTGCTGTCGGGCTATACGCTGGGCGGCGCAGACATGTTGCGTCGTGCGATGGGTAAAAAGAAACCCGAAGAGATGGCGAAGCAGCGTTCGGTGTTCCAGGACGGTGCAGAGAAGATGGGTGTCGACGGCGAACTGTCGATGAAAATCTTCGATCTGGTAGAGAAGTTCGCCGGCTATGGCTTTAACAAGTCGCACTCCGCTGCTTACGCACTGGTTTCTTACCAAACGCTGTGGCTGAAAGCGCACTATCCGGCAGAGTTCATGGCGGCCGTAATGACCGCCGATATGGATAACACCGAAAAAGTGGTTGGCCTGGTTGACGAATGCTGGCGCATGGGCCTCAAAGTGCTGCCGCCGGATATCAATTCAGGACTCTACCCGTTTCACGTTAACGATGAAGGTGAGATCGTGTACGGCATCGGCGCGATCAAAGGCGTGGGTGAAGGTCCGATCGAAGCGATCATTGAAGCGCGTAATGAAGGCGGTTACTTCAAAGAGCTGTTTGATCTTTGCGCGCGCACCGACACCAAAAAGATCAACCGTCGCGTGATGGAAAAACTGATCATGTCCGGCGCGTTCGATCGTCTCGGCCCGCATCGCGCAGCCTTGATGAGTGCGCTCGGCGATGCCTTAAAAGCGGCCGATCAGCATGCCAAAGCCGAAGCCATCGGCCAGGCCGATATGTTTGGCGTGCTGGCGGAAGAGCCGGAGCAGGTGGAGAAATCCTACGCCAGCATCACGCCGTGGCCGGAACAAATTCAACTGGATGGCGAACGTGAGACCTTGGGTCTCTATCTTACCGGCCATCCAATTAATCAGTATTTGAAAGAAATTGAGCGTTACGTCGGCGGCATGCGCCTGAAAGACATGCATCCGACAGATCGTGGTAAAGTAACCGTCGCGGCGGGGCTGGTGATTGCCGCCCGCGTGATGGTCACTAAACGCGGCAACCGAATTGGTATTTGTACGATTGACGATCGTTCTGGTCGTCTTGAAGTGATGTTATTTACCGATGCGTTAGATAAATACCAGCAGTTGCTGGAGAAGGACCGTATCCTGATCGTCAGTGGACAGGTCAGCTTTGATGACTTTAGCGGTGGCCTTAAAATGACCGCTCGGGAAGTTATGGACATCGACGAAGCGCGGGAAAAATACGCGCGCGGACTTGCTATCTCGCTGACGGACAGGCAAATTGATGACCAGCTTTTAAACCGTCTCCGCCAGTCTCTGGAGCCTCATCGCTCCGGGACCATTCCGGTGCATCTCTACTATCAGAGAGCCGATGCGCGAGCGAAGCTACGCTTTGGTGCAGCGTGGCGTATTTCGCCCAGCGATCGTTTACTCAACGATTTGCGGTCGTTAGTAGGATCGGAGCAGGTGGAACTGGAGTTTGACTAAAACAGGAACATTATGAGTCTTAATTACCTGGATTTTGAACAGCCAATCGCAGAGCTTGAAGCGAAAATCGACTCGTTAAAATCGATTGGCCGTTCGGATGAGAAACACGATATTAATTTGGATGAGGAAGTGCAGCGTCTGCGCGAAAAAAGCGTCGAGCTGACCCGTAAAATCTTCTCCGATTTAGGCGCATGGCAAGTGGCGCAACTCGCGCGTCATCCGCTGCGTCCTTATACACTGGACTATATCCGCAACGCGTTTGATGATTTCGACGAACTGGCTGGCGACCGTGCTTATGCCGATGATAAAGCGATTGTCGGCGGTATTGCCCGTCTCGACGGTCGTCCAGTGATGATCATTGGTCATCAGAAAGGTCGCGAAACCAAAGAGAAAATCCGTCGTAACTTCGGTATGCCGGCACCAGAAGGCTACCGCAAAGCGCTGCGTCTGATGGAAATGGCTGAACGCTTTAAGATGCCGCTGATCACCTTCATCGACACGCCGGGTGCTTATCCGGGCGTGGGTGCAGAAGAGCGCGGTCAGTCTGAAGCGATCGCCCGCAACCTGCGTGAAATGTCTGGCCTGAAAATTCCGGTGATTTGTACCGTAATCGGCGAAGGCGGTTCCGGTGGTGCGCTGGCCATCGGCGTGGGCGACAAAGTCAACATGCTGCAGTACAGCACCTATTCGGTAATTTCACCGGAAGGTTGTGCGTCGATTCTATGGAAAAGCGCCGACAAAGCACCGCTGGCTGCGGAAGCGATGGGCATCACAGCTGAGCGTCTGAAAGAGCTGAAGCTGATCGATTCCATCATTCCTGAACCGTTGGGCGGCGCACATCGTCATCCAGTGGATATCGCTGCCAGCTTGAAAAAGCAGCTGTTAGCGGATCTGGCCGACCTCGATGTGCTGAGCACCGAAGAGTTGCTCAACCGTCGCTATCAGCGCCTGATGAACTACGGTTACGCTTGATACATCAAACTGAAGCAAGAAGCGGACCTCGGTCCGCTTTTTTTACGCCTGCTAATCGATAATTTCGCATTGGTCGCCATAAATGGCGACCCTACAAAACCGCATCGTCTTCCGTAGGGTCGCCATTCATGGCGAACTTTTCTAGCCCAAGCATAGAACCCAAAGCGCGATGAACCTCAACAGCAGAGCATTCCAGGTTTATCCGCGCGCGCTTTTCGCTATCCTTATTCAGTGCCACAACACCACAGGAGGTGAGCATTGAATATTATTGCGATCATGGGACCGCACGGCGCTTTCTACAAAGATGAGCCTATTCGCGAACTGGATGCCGCCCTTAAGCTGCAAGGCTTCCAAACCGTTTACCCCAATAATGCCAGCGACCTGCTGAAGTTGATTGAACACAATCCGCGTATCTGCGGGGTGATTTTTGACTGGGACGATTACAGTCTGGCGCTGTGTAGCGACATCAATCAGCTCAATGAATATCTGCCGCTGTATGCCTTCATCAACACGCATTCGCAAATGGATGTCAGCATCAACGAGATGCGCATGGCGCTGCACTTCTTCGAATATGCCTTGAGCGCCGCCGATGACATCGCGCTGCATATTCGTCAGTACACCGATGAGTACATCGATAACATCACGCCGCCGCTGACCAAGGCGTTGTTCACCTACGTCAAAGAGGGCAAATACACCTTCTGTACGCCGGGTCACATGGGCGGCAGCGCCTTCCAGAAAAGCCCGGTGGGCAGCTTGTTTTATGACTTCTTCGGCTCGAATACTTTAAAAGCGGATGTCTCGATCTCGGTGACAGAACTGGGTTCATTGCTCGATCACACCGGCCCGCATCTTGAAGCGGAGGAGTACGTCGCGCGTACCTTTGGCGCCGAGCAAAGCTACATGGTCACCAACGGTACGTCGACTTCGAACAAAATCGTCGGCATGTATGCGGCGCCAGCGGGCAGCACGGTGCTGATTGATCGCAACTGCCATAAATCGCTGACCCATTTGCTGATGATGAGCGACATCATCCCGATCTGGCTCAAACCGACGCGTAACGCGCTGGGCATTCTGGGCGGCATTCCACAGCGCGAGTTCACGCGTGACAGCATCCAGCAAAAGGTCAATGCCACGCCGCGCGCCAGCTGGCCGGTGCATGCGGTGATCACCAACTCAACCTACGATGGCCTGCTGTATAACACGCAGTTCATCAAACAGACGCTGGATGTGCCATCGATCCACTTTGATTCTGCGTGGGTGCCGTACACCAATTTCCATCCGATTTATGCCGGTAAAAGTGGCATGAGCGGCGATCGTATTCCCGGCAAAGTGATCTATGAAACGCAATCGACGCACAAACTGCTGGCGGCGTTCTCGCAGGCTTCGCTGATTCATATCAAAGGTGATTACGACGAGCACACCTTTAACGAAGCCTACATGATGCATACCACCACCTCGCCGAGCTACGCGATTGTCTCGTCGATTGAAACTGCAGCGGCGATGCTGCGCGGTAATCCGGGTAAGCGATTGATCAACCGCTCGGTTGAACGTGCGTTGCATTTCCGTCGTGAAATTCAGCGCTTACGGGAAGAGTGCGACGGCTGGTTCTTTGATATCTGGCAGCCGGAGCAGGTCGATCAAGCCGAATGCTGGCCGATCCAGCCGGGCGAAGAGGATTGGCACGGTTTCACTCATGCCGACCGCGATCATATGTATCTCGACCCGATCAAAGTCACCATTCTGACGCCGGGCATGAGCGAGCTGGGCAAGATGGCGGAAGAGGGCATTCCAGCCGCGCTGGTGGCTAAGTTCCTCGATCAGCGCGGTATCGTGGTGGAGAAAACCGGGCCGTACAATCTGCTGTTCCTGTTCAGCATTGGCATTGATAAAACCAAAGCGATGAGCGTGCTGCGTGGGCTGACGGAGTTTAAGCGCGCATACGATCTCAACCTGCGGGTGAAAAACATGCTGCCGGATCTCTATGCTGAAGATCCCGACTTCTACCGCAATATGCGCATTCAAACGTTGGCGCAGGGCATTCATCAGTTGATCCTGCAACACGATCTGCCGCGTCTGATGTTGAAAGCGTTCGACGTGCTGCCGGAGATGAAGATGACGCCGCATCAGGCATTTCAGCGTCAGGTAAAAGGTCAGGTGGAAACGGTGGATATTCGCGAGCTGGTGGGTCGAATTTCTGCCAACATGATTCTGCCGTATCCGCCAGGCGTGCCGGTGGTGATGCCGGGCGAGATGATTACGGAAGAGAGCCGTTCCGTGCTCGATTTTCTGCTGATGCTTTGCACTATTGGTCGGCATTATCCCGGCTTCGAAACCGATATTCACGGTGCAACGCTGACGGAAGATGGCCGCTATCTGGTGCGCGTATTGCGTGAAGAAGTCGGATAATCACCTCTTTCCAATGCCGCTTTTGCCACGTAGGGTAAGCGGCTTATGTGAAAACCGGAGTCGCTATGCTGCAGATAAAACAGATCCACCACATCGCCATTATTGCTACCGATTATCAGCGCAGTAAGGCGTTTTATTGTGATGTGCTGGGTTTTGAATTGTTGGGTGAATATTACCGCGCCGAGCGCGACTCGTGGAAAGGCGATCTTGGTCTGAACGGGGTTTACACCATCGAGCTGTTCTCTTTCCCATCGCCGCCGCCACGCGTCAGTGGGCCAGAAGCCTGCGGCCTGCGCCATCTGGCGTTTTGCGTTGAGGATGTTGAGCAGTCAATTGCGGCGCTGGCGGAGAAGGGCGTGACGTGCGAGCCGATTCGAATTGATGCGTTAACCGGTAAAGCCTGCACTTTCTTCCCCGATCCGGATGGTTTGCCGCTGGAGCTGTATCAGGCGTAAACTAGCGTCCGCCGCGAGCCGCAATTCGGTGGCTCGCCCGGACGGAACGCGCTCATGTCTTTATCTCATCTTGCTTCGCTGCTGACACCCGACGCTGGCTATGTGCTGGCGTTCAGCGGCGGACTCGATTCCACCGTGCTGCTGCATCAATTGGTCTGCTGGCAACGTCAGCAGCCAGCATTGCGTGTGCGCGCGTTACACGTCCATCATGGTCTGAGCCCGAATGCCGATAGCTGGGCGCTGCATTGCAAGCACCTTTGCCAGCAGTGGCAGATTCCCTGTGAAGTGCTGCATGTGCAGGTTGATGGTCGCGCCAACGGCATTGAAGCTGCCGCCCGCGAGGCGCGCTATCAGGCGCTGTTTCAGCAGCTGCAACCCGGTGAGCACTTACTTACCGCTCAGCACCTCGACGACCAGGCGGAAACGCTGCTGCTGGCGTTAAAACGCGGCAGCGGACCGGCGGGTTTGGCCGCGATGCCGCCGCAGCGCAGCGTTGGTGAACATCGGCATCTGCGTCCATTGCTCGACGTTAGCCGTCAGCAGCTGGAAAACTATGCTGCCGAGCATCAGCTGCGCTGGATTGAAGATGAAAGCAACGCCGATAGCCGCTATGACCGTAACTTCCTGCGTCAACAGATTCTGCCGCTGCTGCAGGCCCGCTGGCCGCACTTCATCGCCGCCAGTGCACGCAGCGCCGCACTGTGTGGCGAACAGGAGCAATTGCTCGACGAGTTGCTGGCGGAACAGCTGGCGCAGTTTATCGATGCGCAGGGCGCGCTGCACTTCCCACCGTTAATGAACATGAGTGAAGCGCGGCGTCATGCGCTGTTACGCCGCTGGATTGCCCAACAGGGCGGCGCGATGCCTTCTCGCGAGGCGCTGAAACGCATCACCGATGAAGTCATCAACAGCCGTGAAGATGCCAAACCCTGTTTGCACTTCGGCGCCTTTGAGCTGCGCCGCTATCGGCAACAACTCTATTGGTTAACGCCACAGCCATCACTTAGTCAGCACTCGCTAACCTGGCAAGACCGCACGCAGCGGCTCGATTTACCGGCCGGTTTAGGTTCGCTGCAGGCGAATGCGTGGATTGCCGAGCTACGTCAGCCTGGAGCGGATGAAGCGATCACCGTCCGCTTCCAGGCGCAGGGTTATTATCACTTGCAGGGGCGCGCAGGCGGCCGCGAGATGAAGAAGCTATGGCAAGAGTTGGGCATTGCGCCCTGGCTACGTGAACGTATCCCGCTGATTTACTTTAACCAGATGCTAATTAGCGCGCCGGGGTTATTTATTACCCGTGAAGGCGCAGCCAGCAATGAGCAAGGCTGGCAGGCGATCTGGTCACCACAACAATAAAATGGAGAGCAATGATGAAACTTTGGATGGCAGCGACGTTATTCGCTGCGGCGCTACCGGCGTTGGCCGACGGCGATGTGAATGCAGGCGCGCAAAAAGCGGCAAGCTGCATGGCGTGTCACGGTGCCGAGGGCAAAAGCGCTGTGCCGCTCTATCCGAATCTGGCCGGGCAGCATGCGCCTTATCTGCTGCATTCACTGCAAGCTTATAAAAAAGGCGAGCGTAGCGGTGGCCAGGCGGAAGTGATGAAAGCGTTTGTGGCAGGATTGAGCGATCAGGATATGGCAGATTTATCGGCGTATTACAGTTCGTTAAAGCCTTAAGCGAGGTGGGCGGGATGTGATTCCCGCCCGAGAGAGGTTTTACTCGTCTTCGCTAACGACGACGGTGCCCAGCTCCGGATGGGTGAAGCTGGCGATGTGGTCGAGCCGCACTTCGCGGGTCTCGCCTGAGAGATCGACGGCAAGGTACTCAACGTTTTTACGTGAGACCATGTCCACGGCTTTCGCCTTGAGCTGATCGCCGTTTTTTAACTCTAACGACAGCGTCCAGTTTTTTTGGCAGGCGAGTTCGAGGTTGTCGTAATCATCGCAGTTGATGGGTTTATAGGCTTCATTCGTCAACATAGTCGCTCACCAATAAGTTTGCAGCGGCATACGCTGCTTGTTCCCTGAGAGAAGAGTTTAGCGCAGAATCAGCGGCAATATCGTTGAGAGCCTTCAACGCACAACCTATGGCGTCTGGCACATACCCAAGGTCGCCGCTACCAATTTCGGCATACTTCTGGCGAACTAACTCACAATACTTTTGCACATACACCTCCTCAGCAGAGTTGATACTCTGGATGATAGGCGACTATATCACAGGAATTTCATGGAAATCAGCCCGGTCGTCACGGGAATGATGCAAGGAAATGGGCAAAAGTGACATTTCGCGCTGGTCTTATGCACGCAGCGTGCGCACAAAAGGTTAAGTTGATGAACAGGTTATTACACGACGCAACGTCGAGCCAAACGGCAGGTGACAGATGATTGTGCTGTCTCGATCGGTTTCACTTGCAGATAATGAAGTGGAGCTCAGTGCCATCCGTGCGCAAGGTGCCGGTGGCCAGCATGTGAATAAAACCTCCACGGCGATTCACCTGCGGTTTGATATTCATGCATCGTCGCTGCCGCCGTTCTACAAAGAGCGACTGCTGGCGGCGAGCCATCATTTGATCACCGCAGAGGGTGTGGTGATTATCAAAGCGCAGGAACATCGCAGCCAGGAAATGAATCGGGAAGCGGCCGTGCAGCGGCTGATAAATCTGATTCAGGAATTAACCACGGTGGAAAAAGTGCGGCGCGCGACCAAACCCACGCACGGCTCTAAAGTGAGGCGGCTGGAGGGTAAAACCCGGCGCAGTAACGTGAAGGCGATGCGCGGAAAGGTGCAATAAAAAACGCCTCCGGCTGGAGGCGTTTTAGCGTTACTTGTTCAGGGCTTTCGCCAGGAAGTCGACGATGTCATGTTGCTTAATCATCTGCTTCTCGCTGGCGGTACGCGCCTTGTACTCGATCTCTTCGTTATCGAGATTACGATCGCCAATCACGATGGTGTGGGGAACGCCGATCAGCTCCATATCGGCGAACATCACGCCTGGACGCTCTTTACGGTCATCCAGAATCACGTCAATGCCTTTGGCACGCAGCGTGTTGTACAGCTCTTCAGCCAACTGCTGCACACGGAAAGATTTGTGCATGTTCATTGGCAGAATCGCCACTTCAAACGGTGCTAATGCTGCAGGCCAGATGATGCCGCGATCGTCGTTGTTCTGCTCAATCGCAGCCGCTACAACGCGCGTGATACCGATACCGTAACAACCCATGGTCATCACCTGGTTACGACCATCTTCGCCCTGTACTGCCGCTTTCATCGCTTCGGAGTACTTGGTACCCAACTGGAAGATGTGGCCTACTTCGATACCGCGTTTGATCTGCAGCGTGCCTTTGCCGTCTGGGCTTGGATCGCCTTCCACCACGTTACGGATATCTTCCACACGAGGTTCTGGCAGATCGCGTCCCCAGTTGATGCCGCTCAAATGCTTGCCATCAATGTTAGCGCCAGCGCAGAAGTCGCTGGTTTTCGCCACGGTACGATCGGCGATCACTGGCATGGTTAAACCGACCGGGCCGAGTGAGCCTGGACCGGCACCGAGCAGCGCGCGAATCTGTTCTTCGCTCGCCATCTCCAGTGGTTCAGCGACGATATCCAGCTTCTCGGCTTTGATTTCGTTCAGCTGATGATCGCCGCGCAGCAGCAGGGCAACCAGCGTGTGGCCGCTCTCTTCGCTGGCTTTAACGAACAGCGTCTTTACGGTTTTCTCAATCGGCAGCTGATGTTGTTCAACCAACTCGGCGATAGTCTTGGCGTTTGGCGTATCGAACTGCGTCATGGCGGCTGTTGCCTGCGGACGCTCGCCAGCCGGCGCTAAGGCTTCGGCTTTCTCAATGTTGGCTGCGTAATCGGATTCGCTAGAGAAGATCACGTCATCTTCACCGCTCAGCGCCAGCACCTGGAATTCATGTGATGCGCTGCCGCCGATAGAACCGGTGTCAGCTTGTACGGCGCGGAAATCCAGGCCCATACGGCTGAAGCTCTGGCTATAAGCGCGGTACATCGCGTCGTAGGTTTCTTGCAACGATTCCTGCGTGGTGTGGAACGAGTAAGCATCTTTCATGATGAACTCGCGTGAACGCATCACACCAAAACGCGGACGCACTTCATCGCGGAATTTGGTCTGGATCTGATACAGATTGATCGGCAGCTGCTTATAAGAGCTCAGCTCGTTGCGGATCAGATCGGTGACCACTTCTTCGTGGGTTGGACCCAGCACGAAGGGACGTTCGTGACGATCTTTAACGCGCAGCAGTTCCGGGCCGTACTGCTCCCAACGGCCACTCTCTTCCCACAGATCGGCAGGCTGAACCACCGGCATGGAGATCTCAATCGCACCGGCGTTGTTCATCTCTTCACGCACGATGTTTTCAACTTTTCGCAGCACGCGAATACCGGTCGGCAACCAGGTGTAAAGACCAGATGCCAGTTTGCGGATCATGCCGGCGCGCAGCATCAGCTGGTGGCTGATCACTTCTGCATCGGAAGGTGTCTCCTTCAGAGTGGAGAGCAGATATTGAGTAGTACGCATTGATTACGATTCCAGTTATACGGAAGGAGACTGACAAAATTTTTCTGGCGGCTAGTGTACCAGCGAGAACAATCACTCAAAAGCGCGTTTTAACGGGGATCGAGGGCGATCACCTCGGTTCCTGCCGCATCAATGCGCCAGCGCACGTTAAAGTCGAGTAGCCAGGCGGCATATTCACGATCTTCGGTCTCACCTTTACGGTAAGCCGGACGTGGATCCTGCGCCAGCACCTCAGTGATGAAACGCGCTAGTTGCGGATAGGTTTTCTGCTGCTGTTGAAGCTGGCTCTGCGCCAGCGGCGAAAAGCGTACCGGCATACTGGCATCAGGTGCCGCCTGTGCAAATCCGGCGCGCGCATCTGGCAGCGCTTCGGCAAATGGCAGATAAGGTTTGATATCCACCACCGGCGTGCCATCGACTAAATCGAGGCTGCCGAGCTGCAAGATCACCTGCTGCTTCTCACAGCGAATGCCTTTTAACTCAACCAGCGACATGCCGACAGGATTGGGGCGGAAGGTTGAACGGGTGGCAAACACACCCATACGCGTATTGCCGCCGAGGCGCGGTGGACGTACGGTCGGACGCCAGCCACCTTCCATGGTTTGGTGAAACACAAACAGCACCCACAAATGACTGAATTCTTCGAGCCCGCGCACCGCTTCCGGCTGATTATAAGGCGGCAGCAAATGCAGCTCGCCGCCGCCGTCCTGCACCAGACCGGGCTGGCGCGGGACGGCAAACTTCTCTTTCCACGGCGAACGAATCACGCCGATTTGCGCGAAGGCAAAGTCACTCATTGATTCGAGACTTTCAGTGCAGAACCCTGACAAATGGCCTGGCGGTAGCATCCCGGCGTGCTGGTAACAATTTCGCACTTATGCAACAGGACTGCGTTGGCTTTCATGCCGGCCGCTTTAATTTGCAGGCGCTTGCGCGCGGTATTGATGTTAGGAGGTGAATCCTGGCTGCTGCTCTGGCAATCTTCAGTGGACACTTCGCCCAAATCGCGGAACGGGTTGCTGACCAGATCGGCCGCATCGGTGTAGATCTTCACCGGCGCAGGACGTGGAGTCGGTTTGCGTTCTGGCTCGCTGGATGCCTGTTGCGGGCGAGAAGGAGCACTGCTTATCGGGTGATATTCACGCACACACCCGGTTAGCATCAATGCCAACAAGCAGAGCGGTAAAAAACGCATGGCAACATCCTCAAGTAATAAAAAGTGGCGTTATTGAAACAAGGACGACAATAAATAACAAGTCAGGTGCAATTTATGGCAAAAGAAAGGGCGGCCGAAGCCGCCCTGCAAGGCATGAAAGGTGAAAATTACCAGCCTTTCACTGCGCCGCCGTTGAAGATCTTGTTGGCCGCTTCAGACACTTCGTCTGACTGGTAAGCCTCAACAAATTTCTTCACGTTCTCAGCGTCTTTGTTGTCTTCACGGCTAACGATCAGGTTCACGTATGGTGAATCTTTGTCTTCCACGAAGATGCCATCTTTCGCTGGCGTCAGACCAATCTGGCTAGCGTAAGTGGTGTTGATCACCGCCAGAGCGATCTGCTGATCGTCAAGTGAACGTGGCAGCTGCGGCGCTTCCAGCTCAACAATCTTCAGTTTTTTCGGGTTCTCAGTGATATCCAGTGAAGTTGGCAGCAGACCTACGCCATCTTTCAGTTTGATCAGGCCCACTTTCTGCAGCAGCAGCAGAGAACGTCCCAGGTTGGTTGGATCGTTTGGAATGGCGATCTGTGAACCGTCCTGCAGCTCATCCAGTGATTTGATTTTCTTCGAGTAGCCCGCGATTGGGTAAACGAAGGTGTTCGCCACCGCAGTCAGCTTGTAGCCACGATCTTTGATCTGCTGATCCAGATACGGTTTGTGCTGGAAGGCGTTAGCGTCGATATCACCTTTGCTCAGCGCTTCGTTTGGCAACACGTAATCGTTAAAGGTTACCAGCTCAACGTCGAGGCCATATTTCTCTTTCGCCACTTTTACCGCAGTTTCAGCAACCTGCTGCTCAGCACCGACGATCACACCCACTTTAATGTGGTTTGGATCTTTTGCTTTCTGATCGCATCCTGCCAGCGCAATTGCGCCAATCAGAGCACCTACAGCGGCAATCTTTTTAAATGTAAAAGACATATCCCTTCCTTAATAGAGGACCATTGATGTTGCTTGCTTACTTATGGGACACAGCACGTACGATGCGGTCGCCACAGAATTGGATTAAATAGACCAGCACAACCAGCAGAACCAGCACGGTGTTCATTACAGTCGCGTTATAGCCGATGTAACCGTATTGGTAGCCAATCTGGCCCAAACCGCCAGCGCCAACCGCTCCACCCATTGCGGAGTAGCCAACCAGCGTAATCAGGGTAATTGTAGCGGCATTCACCAGACCTGGCAGCGCTTCCGGCAGCAGGACTTTACGCACGATCTGCAGCGGCGTGGCGCCCATGGCGCGTGATGCTTCGATCAAACCGGTTGGCAGCTCCAGCAGGGCGTTTTCCACCATACGTGCAATAAACGGCGCGGCACCCACGGTCAACGGCACGATAGCAGCTTGCAGGCCAATCGAAGTGCCGACGATGGCGCGGGTGAACGGAATCATCCACACCAGCAGGATAATGAACGGAATTGATCGGAAGATATTCACCAGCGCCGACAGCACGCGATAAAGCACGTTGTTGGCCAGAATCTGGCCGGGACGTGTCACATACAGCAGCACGCCAACCGGAAGACCGAGGACAAAACCAAAGAAACCAGAGACGAAGGTCATCATCAGCGTTTCCCAGACGCCGCGCGTCAGTAACCACATCATCGCTTCAGACATAACCCAACACCTCTACTTTCACATGATTTTCTTTCAGCCAGGCAATGGCGGCTTGTGTATCTGTTTCGCTGCCATCCATCTCAGCCAGCATGATGCCGAACTTCACGCCACCGGCGTAATCCATCTGCGCACTGATAATGTTGTTATTAACGTTGAAGCGACGGGCTGCTTCAGACAGCAGCGGGGCATCAACCGATTTCCCGGTGAACTCCAGACGCAGCAGCGGCACGCTTTCGGCTGTTGGCTGTGGCGCCATGCGTTGCTGGTAATCGTCGGGGATATCCAGATGCAATGTCGATTGAATGAACTGCTGCGCCAGCGGCGTTTTCGGATGTGAGAACACTTCGCTCACGCTGTCTTTCTCTATTAACTCGCCATTGCTGATGACCGCAACCTGATCGCAGATGCGTTTCACCACATCCATTTCATGGGTGATCAATAGAATGGTAATGCCGAGACGACGGTTAATATCTTTCAGCAGCTCCAGAATCGAACGCGTGGTGGCAGGATCCAGTGCGCTGGTGGCTTCATCACACAGCAGCACTTTTGGATTGCTTGCCAGTGCGCGGGCAATCGCAACACGCTGCTTTTGTCCGCCAGAGAGATTCGCTGGCCAGCTATCATGCTTGTCTGATAATCCCACCAGATCCAGCAATTCGCTAACGCGCTTCTTTATCTGTTCGCGTGAAAGATTGCCCAACTCCAATGGCAGCGCCACGTTGCCGGAGACGGTGCGGGAGTTCATCAGGTTAAAGTGCTGGAAAATCATGCCAATCTGGCGGCGTGCCAGCGTCAATTGACCAGAGGAAAGCGTGGTTAACTCCTGGCCATCAACCAGTACGCGTCCAGAGGTTGGGCGCTCCAGCAGATTGACGCAGCGAATCAGTGTACTTTTACCGGCACCGGATGAACCGATGACGCCATAAATCTGTCCAGCAGGCACATGCAGGCTGACGTTGGACAGCGCCTGAATGGTGCGTGAACCTTGCTGGAACACTTTGGTGATATTTTCGAGTTTAATCATTAGTTTATTTATTATCGTGTTGCATAGTCCGTGGTGTATCGGGCTTCACTCAGCAGGGCTGTGCGAAATTTGGATGGATGTTAAGGCATCCAGACGGCTAAATCAATGGAAGTCATTCAAACTGCCATTCTCTCGCTATACGCAATCATGCGATACTTAGCGACACATTTTCAGCAGGAGTTTCTACGTGGCGAACAAAGTCCCGGCTATTTTTCTTGATCGTGATGGCACATTGAATGTCGATCACGGCTATGTTCATGAAATCGATAATTTCGAATTCATTGATGGCACCATCGAAGCGCTACAGGCGCTGAAGAAGATGGGCTATGCGCTGGTACTGGTGACGAACCAGTCGGGTATTGCGCGTGGCATGTTTACCGAAGATCAGTTTATGCAGCTCACCGAATGGATGGATTGGTCGCTGGCCGATCGCGATGTTGATCTGGATGGCATCTATTTCTGTCCGCATCTGCCCGATGCCACAGTAGAAGCCTATCGCCAGCAGTGTGATTGCCGTAAGCCGCAGCCGGGCATGTTGCTCTCCGCGCAACAGCATCTGGATATCGATATGGCTTCTTCTTATATGGTAGGCGACAAAATAGAAGATATGCAGGCGGCGTTAGCAGCGGGTGTAGGTACGAAAGTGCTGGTACGTAGCGGCAAGCCGGTAACGCCAGAAGGTGAAGCAGCGGCAGATTGGGTGATTAATAGTCTGGCAGAGCTGCCTGCACGCATCAAAAAGGCCTAAAAACGGGCTTTTTGCGCAAATTTCAAGCGAACAGCAAAAAACTTGAAATTTGCACTTGTCAGCTCCGAATAACTCCCTATAATGCGCCACCACTGAGACGGCAAAGCGGCAACGCAGACGGCTCAGCAGGGAGTGAAGAAATTCATCCCGCCGGATGAAAACGCTGAAAAAAGTGTTTGACTCCGAAGGAGAGTAGCGTAGTATACGCCACCTCGCGACAGACGGTTCAGCCGCTGCTCGCAATGCTCTTTAACAATTTATCAGACAATCTGTGTGGGCACTCGCAGGATTGATATC
>NZ_DAMBSA010000059.1:0-16662 GCF_032054795.1 Pantoea sp. CTOTU49201 | reverse complement strand
GCGATACCCGGCCAGATTTTGGTGGCGTCCAGCGGGTTGAAGTCGAACTTATCCAGATCGCTGGCTTTGATGGTTTGAATATAGAGATCCCATTTCGGGTAAGCTTTGTTGTTGATCGATGCCACTAAATCTTCGGTCATGTGGCTGAAGGTGCCACTTTGAATTGCCGCCACTTCGCCTGGATCGAGGTTCTTTTCGCCTTGCAGGGTCTTCCAGTGGAATTTCACATAGTGCACTTCGCCTTTCGCGTTGACGAACTTATAGGCGTGCACGCTGTTGCCATCCATCTGACGATAGTTTGCTGGCGTACCCATGTTGGAGAACAACATGGTCAGGCCGTGCGTGGCTTCTGGTACATGTGAGAAGAAATCAAAAGTGCGAGCGTCGTTGCCAAGGTTGGTACGTGGATCAGGCTTAAACGCGTGCACCATGTCCGGGAATTTAATCGCGTCGCGGATAAAGAACACCGGCAGGTTGTTGCCGACTAAATCCCAGTTGCCCTGACTGGTGTAAAACTTGGTGGCAAAACCGCGCGGATCGCGCAGCGTTTCCGGAGAATGTTTGCTGTGCACTACGGAGGAGAAGCGCACAAATACCGGCGTCACACTGCCCGGTTTGAACACTTCGGCAATGGTTAAGTCACTGATGTCTTTGCTGGCGCGGAACTCGCCGTGTGCGCCGGTACCGCGTGCGTGTACTACGCGCTCTGGAATGCGTTCACGGTCAAAGCGTTGCAGCTTCTGGATCAGTTGCACGTCCTGCAGCAGCACCGCACCATGCTCGCCTGCGGTTTGTGAATTCTGGTTATCACCCACTGGCGCGCCGTTATCGCGCGTGAGTTCGGTGCTATAAGCCGGAACAGAGAAAGCTAACGCAAGTGCAATAGCCGTAGGTTTGATGAGGTAAGAACGGGTTTTAAGGGTCATGAGCATGCTTCCTTGTGCATAAAATTCGCGATTATTATGTCGCGCGCAGCCTTTTTTCAGGCTGGAGAATCTTTACATTCAAGGAGTTAAGCGCTAACAAGACCAGTCTCGTTTATCCTTAACAAATAAGTTAAAAAAAAACCGCCAGCCTGCGCCGACGGTTTTTTAATCATCAAATTCTGGCTTACATCACTGCGGCAAACGCCTCAGCAACCTGGTTGACGTTACGGCTGTTCAGGCCGGCAACGCACATGCGGCCGCTGGCAATCAGGTAGACGCCGAACTCATCGCGCAGACGATCAACCTGCTGCGCGCTCAGACCGGTGTAGCTGAACATACCGCGCTGTTGCAGCAGGTAATCAAAGTTTTGACCCGGCAGCTTGGTGCTCAACACATTCACCAGTGCCTGGCGCATTTCGATAATGCGCAGACGCATCGCTTCCACTTCCGCCAGCCAGTTATTCAGCAGCGCTTCGTCGTTCAGCACGCAGGAAACCACCTGCGCACCAAAGTTTGGTGGGCTTGAGTAGTTACGACGCACGGTGGCTTTCAGCTGGCCCAGCACGCGAGCAGACTCTTCCGCGCTGTCGCAGACAATTGAAAGGCCGCCAACGCGCTCGCCGTACAGCGAGAAAATCTTGGAGAACGAGTTGCTCACTAGCGCTGGCAAGCCGGCAGCCGCAATGGCGCGAATCGCATAAGCATCCGCTTCCATGCCCGCACCAAAGCCCTGATAAGCGATATCGAGGAACGGAATCAGCTCCTGCGCTTTCAGCACTTCGGTGGTTTTATCCCACTGCGCGTTAGTCAGATCGGCACCGGTTGGGTTATGGCAGCACGGATGCAGCAGCACGATGGATTGTTTCGGCAAGGTTTTCAGTTTGGCGATGAACGCATCAAACTTCACGCCGTTGGTTTCTGCGTCATACCACGGATAAGTCTCTACATCGAAGCCCGCGCCGTTGAAGATTGCGATATGGTTTTCCCACGTTGGATCGCTCACCCACACGTTTGACGCTGGGAAGTAACGCTTAAGGAAATCAGCACCGACTTTCAGCGCACCTGAGCCACCTAAGGTCTGGATGGACGCAATACGGCCCGCTTGCAGCATCGGATGTTCTTTACCGAACAGCAGCGGTGCAATGGCGTTACGGTAAGCGTTCAGACCTTCCATCGGCAGATACAGCGATGCCTGATGCGGCTGCGCCTGCAGGCGCTCTTCTGCTGCGGCAACCGCCTGCAGCTGAGGAATGATGCCCGCTTCGTTGTAATAGAGACCAATGCTCAGGTTTACTTTGTTATCGCGCGGATCTTGTTTGAAGGTTTCCATCAACGACAGAATCGGATCGCCGGCATAGGCATCAACGTTTTGAAACACGGTGCAGATCTCCATGATTGGTCATAAATAAGAGGTAAAGATGCGTCATCAAACCATGTAACGGCCGGGACGATGATTCATTGCGATGATGAGATTGAGGATCACCGCGCCCGCGATTGAAGCAAACAACATCGGTAACGACACCACAAACAGCGACGCTAATACCACGCAGGTATCGACCGCCATTTGCAGTTTTCCGGCACGCAGACCGATACGGTCCTGCAGCCAGAGCGCCAAAATATTGATGCCGCCGAGGCTGGCTTTGTGACGGAACAACACTATAAACCCAATGCCCATCACCACGTTACCGAACAGTGTCGCATAAAACGGATTTAGCGCAGAAAAATGCACAAACAGCGGATGCAAATGGGTAAACAGCGACACCAGGCCAACCGCGCAGAAGGTTTTCAGGGTAAATTCCCAGCCCATGCGGCGCACGGCCAGCCAGTAAAATGGCAGGTTGATCAGGAAAAAGGCGCTACCGAAGGAGAGCGGTGACAAATAGCTGATTAAGAAGGCAATACCCGCCGAACTGCCGGTGAGCGCTCCAGCCTGTTTCAGCATAATGACGCCGAAAGAGACCATCAGCGTGCCGAGGACGATCGCCAGCGCATCTTCAATCAGCGAATGGGGAACTTTGGTGGGTTGAACAACGTTATCCATGGGTTAATCTCATTGCAAATGATGCGGTTCAAATGCAAAAAACGCACCACATCGGCGACGTATGCGCGCCGCCGATGGGTGCCAGCGATTATCCAATTGATAACTAAGGCGCTTTATTGCAGGTTTTTGTGCATCAGTTGAGACTCAAACCATCAACCCATGCACAAATCTGTTTTCTGGTGCGCGTTTTTTGCATTATTAAGGCAATAATTGCACCAGATTAGCACATCACGCACTTTTTTGGCGCGTTTTGTGCTGCGGGATCATCATCAAACCGTTCTCTTTTAAACGGCTCAATACCACGGACGTTTTCACATGTGCCACGCTTTGATGACCAGCCACTAACTGGCTGATCAACGCGCTCAGAGAAGCCAGATCGGCCACCGCTACTTTCAGCAGATAATCGGCATCGCCGGTGGTTTTAAAGGCATCGACGATGGCGGCTTCTTCCTCCACCATGCGATGGAAACTTTCTTCATAATCGGGCGTGTGGTTTTTCAATCGCACTTCAATTAATCCCACCATGCCAAGGCCCACCGCGTCGGGCGAGAGGCGCGCGTGATAGCCGAGAATGAGATTGGCCTGCTCAAGATTGATGCGGCGGCGTGAACATTGCGATGCCGAAAGTCCGACTAAATCACTGAGTTCCTGGTTGGTGAGGCGTCCGTTAGATTGTAATAATGTCAATATCTTAAGGTCGTGATCGTCTACCTGAGTCATTCTGTTTCCACAGCGAAATAAGGGGCGCTTTGCTACAGATAACCTGATTAAAGCCGGGGTTGTCCAACACTATTTTCTGATGACGTGAAATGCATGCACAAAACGTGCATGCATCCGGGTTGAAAGGGTTATTCGTCGTCGTATTGCGGGCCAGCGTAGTTATCAAAGCGCGACCATTGGCCATTAAAGGTCAAACGCACCGTACCGATCGGGCCGTTACGCTGCTTACCGAGGATGATCTCGGCGATGCCTTTAAGATCGCTGTTTTCGTGATACACCTCGTCACGATAGATGAACATGATCAAGTCGGCATCCTGCTCGATCGAGCCTGATTCACGCAGATCCGAGTTCACCGGACGCTTATCCGCACGTTGTTCTAGTGAGCGGTTCAGCTGCGACAGCGCCACCACCGGCACATTCAGCTCTTTCGCCAGCGCTTTAAGCGAGCGCGAGATCTCGGCGATCTCCAGCGTACGGTTGTCGGACAGCGCAGGCACGCGCATCAGCTGCAGGTAGTCGATCATGATCAGGCTCAACCCGCCGTTTTCGCGGAAAATGCGGCGCGCGCGTGAACGCACTTCAGTTGGCGTCAGGCCAGAAGAGTCATCAATAAACATGTTCTTCTTCTCGAGCAAAATCCCCATGGTGGCGGAAATGCGCGCCCAATCTTCATCTTCCAGCTGACCGGTACGAATACGCGTCTGATCCACGCGCGACAGCGACGCCAGCATACGCATCATAAGCTGTTCGCTGGGCATCTCCAGACTGAAAATCAGCACGGGCTTGTCCTGCAACATCGCGGCGTTTTCGCACAGATTCATGGCGAAGGTGGTTTTACCCATCGAAGGACGCGCCGCGACGATAATCAGATCCGAGCCCTGTAGACCGGCGGTTTTTTTGTTCAAATCCTGATAGCCGGTATCGACGCCGGTCACGCCATCGTGCGGCGTTGAGACCAGCGACTCAATACGCGAAACCGTGGCTTCGAGGATCTGCTCGATGTTCTGCGGGCCCTGATCTTTATTGGCGCGCTGTTCAGCAATTTTGAAAACGTTGGACTCGGCGAAGTCGAGCAGATCTTCACTGCTCCGTCCTTGCGGATCGTAGCCGGCATCGGCGATTTGGTTCGCCACCGAAATCATCTCGCGTACCACCGCACGTTCACGCACAATATCGGCATAAGCCCCGATGTTAGCAGCACTTGGCGTATTTTTTGCCAGCTCGGCCAGATAGGCGAAGCCGCCAGCCATCTCTAATTCGCCCAGCGTTTCCAGCGATTCAGAGAGTGTAATCAGGTCGATCGGCTGGCCCGCTTCCAGCAAACGCTGCATTTCCGTGAAGATCATGCGGTGCGAGCGGTTGAAGAAATCATTGGCGACAACGCGTTCAGAGACGTTGTCCCAGCGCTGATTATCCAGCATCAACCCACCGAGCACCGACTGCTCCGCTTCTATGGAATGCGGCGGCATTTTCACGCCTTCCAGCTGCCGATCGCGGGGTTCGTTCGATTTGTTGGTGGGTTTATTTCCTGCCATAGTGAATGCATTACCGATCGTGAAAGGGACGCGCAAGTATAACGTCCCAGGATGAACAATCACAGGAGTCAGAATGGCAAAGCGTATTCAGTTCAACCAACACGGCGGCCCAGATGTGCTGCAATGGGTCGATTTCGAACTGGCCGATCCCGCCGAGCACGAAGTGCAGGTGGAAAACAAGGCGATTGGCATTAACTACATTGATACCTATGTGCGCAGCGGCTTGTATCCGCAAAGCAGCTTCCCTTCCGGCTTGGGCACCGAAGCAGCCGGTGTTGTGAAGCGTGTCGGATCGGCGGTGACGCGTTTTAAAGCGGGCGATCGCGTGGTCTATTGCCAGGCCGCGCTCGGTGCGTATAGCGAAGTGCACAATGTGGCGGAAGATCGCCTGGTGATCTTGCCGGACAGCATCTCATTTGAGCAAGGCGCGGCTTCTTTCCTTAAAGGGTTAACCGTGCAGTATCTGCTGCGCCAAACCTATAAAGTGAAAGCCGATGAAATCTTCCTGTTCCATGCCGCAGCCGGTGGCGTGGGTTTGATCGCCTGCCAATGGGCCAAAGCGCTCGGCGCACATCTGATTGGTACAGTGGGTTCTGCAGAAAAAGCGAAGATTGCCAAAGATGCCGGCGCCTGGGCGACGATTAACTATCGTGAAGAGGATATCGCGAAGCGCGTCAGCGAATTGACCAACGGCGAGAAAGTGGCCGTGGTGTATGACTCGGTGGGCAAAGATACCTGGGAACCTTCGCTGGATAGCCTGCGTCGCCACGGATTAATGGTCAGCTTTGGTAATGCATCGGGTCCGGTAACCGGCGTTGATCTCGGCATTCTCAATAAGAAAGGATCGCTGTTCGTCACTCGCCCTTCGCTGTTCGGTTACATCACTAACCGCGCAGAACTGGATGCCGCCAGCAATGAATTGTTCTCACTGATTGCCAGCCGGGCGATTCAGCTAAACGTGCTAGAGCAGCAGAAATTTGCCTTGAGTGACGCGGTGCGCGCGCATCAGGTGCTGGAGAGCCGCGCAACTCAGGGTTCCAGCCTGCTGATTCCCTGATCGCTAAATGCAAACGGGGCTTCCCGTAGGAAGCCCCTTTTTCTTTCTTTTTTATAGTTCGCGCTGGTGTAGGGACAGCGGCGATGAATTCGTTTGAAACAACGCCAATCATCCTGACAGAAAACATAAGTAAAAAATATGTTTAAATGCGGAATTATTCTAAGCAATTTCCGAGTCTGTGATCGTCACCGCAATTAGCGCCAGTCCCTTCTATCTAAGTCGCTGATTTTTCTTTTCAGCCTGCGCAATTTAGCCTCACCTGAAGGTGTGGTAAATGCGCGATAAAGCCATACAACAGCCACTGCCAGCACCAGCCATGGCAACACTTTGATAACAATTGCCAGCAATCCGCCAAAGAACATCAAAGCGGTCGCCACCACTAATGCCGCAATCACGCCCAGCAACGAAACGCCGGTGAACAGCAGCATCAGAAAAAAGCCGATAACAAATAGAATTTCCACGAAGGCTCTCCTGTGTAAGTAACATCAGGAACATTACAAGATGCGTGCCAACTTATAAATTTGGCTAACTTTTTGAATATATTGGATAAGGGATGAGTGAAGGCTTGAAAGGATGATGAAAAAAACTAATTTATGGCGCAGAAAAAACCATCCTGCTGGCCTTGATGTGCGCATGAATGCGCACCCTACAAAAGCCGGAACGCTCCGGCTTGCCTGACGATAATTACATCACTTCCTGCGGGATCTTATCCGCTACCAACGCTAACGCCGCTTCCAGCACGCGCACATCGGCACCGGGTTTATGGGCGTTTTCACTTAAGTAACGGCGCCACTGGCGCGCACCGGGAATGCCCTGAAACAGGCCAAGCATATGGCGCGTAACATGGCCGAGATACATGCCTTTGGATAATTCAGCTTCAATGTACGGATACATCGAGCGCACCACCGCCACTGGATCGACGCGCGGCGTGTCGCGACCAAACAGTTCCCGGTCAACCTGCGCCAGAATACCCGGATTCTGATAGGCTTCGCGCCCCATCATCACGCCATCCATATGCTGCAGATGCAGTTTAGCTTCTTCCAGCGTTTTGATGCCGCCATTAATCGCCATGATCAACGCCGGGAAGTCGCGCTTCAATTGGTATACGCGTGGATAATCGAGCGGCGGGATCTCGCGATTCTCTTTCGGACTCAAACCGGAAAGCCAGGCTTTGCGCGCGTGGATAATAAAGGTATCGCAGCCGCCCTGTTGCGCCACGGTGCCAATAAAATCACACAGGAATTCGTAGCTGTCCTGCTCATCAATGCCGATACGGGTTTTGACCGTCACCGGAATGCTCACCACATCGCGCATCGCTTTAATGCAGTCGGCAACCAGCGCCGCATCGCCCATCAGGCAGGCTCCAAAACGGCCATTCTGTACACGATCGGACGGACAACCCACGTTGAGGTTTATCTCATCGTAGCCACGCTCTTCTGCCAGCTTTGCGCACTGCGCCAGCGCGGCGGGATCGCTACCACCCAGCTGCAGCGCCAGCGGATGCTCTTCCTCGCTGTAAGCCAGATAGTCGCCTTTACCGTGGATGATCGCGCCGGTCGTCACCATTTCGGTGTATAGCAGCGTGTCGCCGCTCAGCTGACGGTGGAAATAACGACAGTGACGATCGGTCCAGTCGAGCATTGGGGCGATGGAAAAACGTTGCGAGGAGAAAGTATCGGTCATGAAACGCAGTAAATCCGCAGTAAGTTAAGTGATGAGAAACTGCGCAATCATATCACAGCAAAACGGGCGGCACAGCCGCCCGTTATCAGACGGGGAATTAGAAGTTAAATCCGAGCTGCAGCATCGCACCCACGGTATTGTCTTTACCCACAGAACCGGCCAGATCGAGATGAACGGTATTGTTGAACGGTGACACACCCAAACCGGCGGTGAACACGTCGGTATCGTTCGACTTCAGATCGGCACGATAACCAGCGCGCAGCGCCAGCCAATCCAGCACACGATACTCCGCACCAACGCCAGCGTACTGGCTGCTGTCTTCCGATTTGAAGCGCTTGGTTTCAGTCAGATCAACATCACCGGCCAGCGTGAACGGCCCGTTATTCCAGGATAGCCCGGTAGTAACCAGTGGACGAATTTGGTAAGTATCGCGGTAGCCGTTCACCTCTTTGGTGTCGATATCGCGCGAGATCAGGTTTTGCCCGGTCACACCGAAGGTCCAGTTCTCACCGAAATCCGTGGCAACGCCAGCATCCACGTTGAAACCGGTATCGCTGCTGCGATAGCGGCTGTTGTTGATATCGCTCTTGTCGTAGTTGTAGATACTCGCAGTGTAGTTATACAGCCAGGTTTTCTGCAGCTTTGGCGTCACGCCGACAGAAACCGGATGCCCAGCAATCGAGAACTCATGCGCGACTGACACACCATAATCGGTGACCAGCGCCGCCAACCCGTTGGCGCTGGAGCGTAAGTTATCTTCATCACCTGGAACAGGAATTCTCGACCCATCGGCAACAGCGCGCAGGTAGGCAATGTCGCTATCCGCTACGTTGGCGCGCACGTGCGCAGTGCCATACGCCTTGGTGATAAAGGCAAAAGGTAAGGTTTCATTTGGAACAGTAACGGCCAGGGCTACACCCGCCGTTGCGTTGGCTTTATTGCCGCGCAGATCGCTAAGCTGATTAGCCATATCGCCTGCTGCGGCCTTCAACTGTGGGTAACCATTGAGGTAATCGGCAAAGGTCAGGTTATCGATTACGTCCTGATAACGATCAACGGTATCAGTGATGTCATCGACGCGGTCGATCAATTTGTCTTTATCAGTAACCTGTGCACCGGCTGAAGGAAAAATGATGCTGACGTTATCTTCAGGTTGCGCTTTGGTCATCAATGCTGGGTTAGCCAGCACTGCGGAACTCCAGGTGGAAGAGGCTACGCCGGTACCGCCCATTGCGTCGTTACGCGCGTCGTACCATGTACCTGCTGCCAGAGCTGAGGAAGAGAGAAATACTGCATTCAAACCAACAAGATAAGCTACTTTTTTGTGCCTGAATATTGTCTTCACCATGAGCCTGCCATCACCTTTGAAATGTCGCTGAATCACTCACCGACTGAAAGTTTAGTTAGCCGCTATTCTGAACCCTGGCTAACGCTTCATTGCTGTGAATTAAAAGGAAATAGCACTGCTATTCGCAGAATTGGATGCGTAAGCACCATTCCGCTGTGTTTTTATGCAGAAAAATTAACAGTGAGTAAATTGATACCAGAAATTACTTAAGACCTTTTGAACCATAGACGCTAACCCGGTGAGTTGCAAAGCAAAATCCGTGCAGCCGTTGCGCTGCCTGGCGGTACGCATTTTTCAGGGATGTTGATTGCAACAAAATTGATCGAAAAACAGGAAGGGTAATCGATTGATTGGTGGGAATTTTCTGTAGGAATTTAAGTAAAATAAGCAATCACAGCAGCGTAAAAATTTGTGTGATAAAATAACATCACCTGCAACCCGGAGAATGCTTATGTCAAACCTCACGCCAGAACAACTTCTTACCCAGGCTGAATCACTTTGCCTTGATCGCGGCGTGCGCCTCACCACTCAGCGCGCCGAAGTGCTGCGCTTGATGGCAGAGCAGAATGGTTCGATAAGCGCTTACGATTTGCTGGATCAGCTGCGCGTCAGCGAGCCGCAAGCTAAACCGCCCACCATTTATCGCGCGCTGGATTTCCTGCTGGAACAGGGATTTATTCATCGCGTTGAGTCGAATAACAGCTATGTGGTTTGTCATCATTTTGATGAGCCGGCACATACTTCAGTGATGTTGGTGTGTGACGGTTGCGCGGCAGTGACTGAAAAACATGCTCATGGAGTAGAAAAGACCATTGCTTCGTTAGCTGATCAGGCGGGATTTTCTTTGCGTCATACTGTAATTGAGGCGCATGGCCTGTGTGAGAACTGCGCAGAAGTAGCCGCTTGCACACATCATGAAAGCTGCGAGCATGATCATCAGGTTGAGGGGAAAAAACGGGTAAGAAAATAGAGAGGCACATCCTTGTGCCGGGCCAATCACTACGCTAAATGATTGGCGGGTAGGAGCATCGTGCTTAGGGGCGATTACCAGCGATAATCTTTATTGGTGCTTTCCCAGTCCTTAACTTCTTGCTCGGCCTGGTCTTTCGCATAACCGTAGCGCTCCTGGATTTTACCGACCAACTGATCGCGTTTACCTTCGATCACCGTCATGTCGTCATCCGTGAGCTTGCCCCACTTCTCTTTAAATTTCCCTTTAAACTGCTTCCAGTTTCCGCTCGCTTCGTCTTTGTTCATAATAATCCTCCACATCATCCTGAGTGAAATAGATATATCACCTGTCTATCTGGCGATATACCCACACAACGCGCTACTCATTTGCGCCGTATAAGGTAATTGTAGTAGCCGTTTCGCAGTTTGCAGAGAAATACAGATTAATCTGTAGGTTACGCTTCGCTTATTCAGGCGTTGAACCAGCTATCGCGTTGCCAGTGACCGCGCCAGATCAGCCACAGCGTCAGTCCGCGTAGCGCCAGGAACACCGTCACTGCCAGCCATAAACCGTGATTGCCGAGCCACGGCAATGTGAGCAGCGCTAAACCGTAGCCGATTGCCGCCATCACCATACTGTTACGCATCTCACGACCGCGCGTCGCGCCGATAAACATGCCATCCAGCAGATAACACCACACGCCAACCAGCGGCAGAATAACCTGCCAAATCAGATAGCGATCGGCCATCTCGCGTAGCGCTTCCAGTGACGTCAGCATCGCCACAATCTGCGGACCGGTGAAGGCATAAATCAGCGCAAAGACCGCTGCAACGAAGCAAGCCTGACGACAAGCCGCATGCCAAATCAGCAACAGCCGACTGCGATCTTTGGCACCAACCGCTTCACCCGAACAGGCTTCAACCGCATAGGCAAAACCATCCAGCGCGTATGCGGTAAAAGTGAGAAACATCAGCAGCACCGCATTGACCGCCACTACATCCGGGCCAATTCGTGCGCCAAGGATGGTGAGTGACGCGAAGCAGATTTGCAGCATCAAAGAGCGCAGCATGATGTCGCGATTGAGGCGGAATAGCCGCGCCGCATCGCCGCGCCAGCTGCTTTTAAGCAGAGTAAAGTGAATACCGCGCATCTTCAGCACGCGCGCCACCATCAACAAACCTACGCCCAGCGTGACATATTCTGCCAACGCGGTTGCCGCTGCCGCGCCAGCCACACCCCAATGCAGTTTGAGGACGAACAGCAGATCAAGCAGGATATTCACCAGATTGCCGATGATCAGCAGCACCATCGGGGCGCGCGCATACTGCACGCCCAGCAGCCAGCCCAGAATCACCAAATTGGCTAAGGTTGCGGGCGCACTCAGCCAGCGAATCTCAATAAAGATTTTCGCCTGCTGCTGCACTTCCGGGCTGCCGCCCATTAAGGCTGCTGCCAGGCTGCTTACCGGCGTTCGCAGCACCATAAACAGCACGCCAAAAACCAGCGCAATCAGCAGCGGCTGCGTTAAGGCGCGCGCCAGCGCGGTTTTGTCGTTGGCGCCAAATGCCTGAGCGGTCAATCCGGTGGTGCTCATACGCAGAAACAGCAAAAGCATAAAGATGAAGCTGGTCGCCGTTGTGCCCACGGCGACCCCACCGAGGTAAATTGGGCTATCGAGATGACCAATAACGGCGGTATCCACCACGCCCAGTAACGGGACGGTGATATTTGACAGGATCATCGGCAGCGCTAGCCGCCAGAGTGTTTTATCTGAAGAGGAAAACAGCTGCATCAGCCCATTCCGTTGTGTGCGGTAATCAGCGTAATGGCGCCAGCGTGAGCCGCAGAAAGAGTCACAGAGAAGTAAAATAGCAGACTGCGGTCAGCGCAAACACGCACCGCCGCAGTTGGGGAGGATCAGAAACTGATCAGAGCCACTCGCCGTTGCGTACAATCCCGACAGCTAAACCTTCAACAGTTAGTGACTGCTCACGGGTATCAACAACAATCGGTTGGAAATCGGTGTTTTCCGGCAGCAGATGAACAATCGCGCCCTGCTTTTTCCAGCGTTTCACGGTGACTTCATCATCAATGCGCGCCACGACAACCTGGCCGTTACGCACTTCCTGCGTTTTATGCACCGCTAACAGATCGCCATCCATAATGCCGATATCTTTCATCGACATGCCGCTCACGCGCAGCAGGAAATCGGCGCTCGGTTTGAACAGATTCGCATCCACCTGATAGTGGGCTTCAATATGTTCCTGCGCCAGCAAAGGTTCACCGGCAGCGACGCGGCCAATCAGCGGCAGCCCTTCGCTTGGTTCTTCTTCCATTAGCAAACGAATCCCGCGCGATGCGCCGGAAACAATTTCAATTACGCCTTTACGCGCCAGCGCTTTCAGATGCTCTTCAGCAGCATTGGGCGAGCGAAAACCCAGTTGCGCAGCAATTTCCGCACGCGTTGGCGGCATGCCCGTCTGGTTAATATGGTCGCGAATCAGGTCATAGACCTGTTGCTGCCGTGCAGTTAACGCTTTCATCCCGCCCCCTGGTTGTTTATACAGTCGCTGTGAGTATATACAGGTATTCGCGAAATGAAAACCGTAACAGAGGGAAAAATCAGCGGTTTGATGAATCTGGAATCCCTATCTCAAATGCGTCCAGAGCAGCGCGATCCAGACGAACAGAGCCAGTAAGATAGTCAGCAATACGGCAGCCGATCCCATATCTTTGGCGCGGCCCGCGAGCGGATGTTGTTCCTGCCCGATGCGGTCAACCACCGCTTCGATAGCGCTATTAAGGATCTCAACGATGATAACCAGCACTACCGAGCCAATCATCAAGATGCGGGAAACGGTATCTACATCCAGCCAACACGCCACGAGAATGGCCACCAGCGCGGCGACAGCTTCCTGCCGAAATGCGGCTTCGTGCTGCCATGCGGCACGCAGGCCCTGCCAGGAATAACCGGCGGCTTTCACTATTCTTACTAAACCGGTGACGTTATTTGCCATGTCTATGGAACCCTTGATCTATTTTGACGTCAATGTGTGGGCAGTATGAGGCGGCAGAGCCACAGACCTTCGCTGCGCTTTCTGGTATGCTTGCCGCGCTTTGCTAACAAGAGGCTTAAAGTTGTCTATGTCAGGTTGGCGTAAACTCTATTACAAATTATTGAATTTACCACTCTCTATTTTGGTAAAAAGTAAGGTCATTCCGACCGATCCCGTCTCTGAACACGGGATCGATCCGACACGTCCGGTGATGTATGTTTTGCCTTATGATTCAAAGGCTGACCTGCTCACGCTACGTGCTCAATGCCTGAAACATGATCTGCCCGATCCGCTGGCTCCGCTGGAGATCGATGGCACCCTGCTGCCGCGCCACGTGTTTATTCACGATGGCCCGCGCGTGATTCCCTATTTCGTGGCCAATCCCGAATCGGTGAAGCTGTTCCACGATTATCTGGATTTGCACCGCAGTAACCCGCAACTCGACGTGCAAATGCTGCCGGTCGCGGTGATGTTTGGTCGCGCGCCGGGACGTGAAACATCCGGTGAATCCACGCCGCATCTGCGCGTGCTGAATGGTGTGCAGAAGTTCTTCGCCATTTTGTGGCACGGCCGCGACAGCTTTGTCCGCTTCTCGCAAACCGTTTCGCTACGCCAGATGGCGACCGAACACGGTACCGATAAGTCGATTGCGCAGAAACTGGCTCGCGTGGCGCGTATTCACTTTGCTCGCCAACGTCTGGCTGCGGTCGGCCCGCGTCTGCCTGCACGTCAGGATCTCTTCAACAAGCTTTTACAGTCCAAAGCGATTGAAAAAGCGGTAGAAGATGAAGCGCGCAGCAAAAAGATTTCGCATGAGAAAGCCCAGCAAAACGCCATCGAAATGATGGAAGAGGTGGCGGCGAACTTCTCTTACGAAGCGATTAAAGTCACTGACCGCGTGATGGGCTGGCTGTGGAGCCGTCTGTATCAGGGCATCAACGTGCATGGCGGTGAGCGCGTGCGTCAGCTGGCGCAGGATGGCCATGAGATTGTCTATGTGCCCTGCCACCGCAGCCACATGGATTATCTGCTGCTCTCCTACGTGCTTTATCATCAAGGCCTGGTGCCACCGCACATTGCTGCGGGTATCAACCTGAATTTCTGGCCTGCTGGCCCGATTTTCCGCCGTCTGGGCGCGTTCTTTATTCGTCGTACCTTTAAGGGCAACAAACTCTATTCCACCGTGTTCCGTGAATATCTCGGCGAGCTGTTTAGCCGTGGTTACTCCGTTGAATATTTTGTGGAAGGCGGACGTTCGCGTACCGGCCGTTTGCTGGACCCGAAAACCGGCACCCTGTCGATGACGCTGCAGGCGATGCTGCGCGGCGGCAGTCGTCCTATCACCTTCGTGCCGATTTACATCGGTTACGAGCACGTGATGGAAGTGGGCACCTACGCCAAAGAGCTGCGTGGCGCTGCCAAAGAGAAAGAGAGCTTCCTGCAGATGGTGCGCGGCTTGAGGAAGCTGCGCAATCTGGGTCAGGGCTACGTTAACTTCGGCGAACCGCTGCCGTTGATGAACTACCTGAACAAAAACGTGCCGGAATGGCGCGATGCGATTGATCCTATCGAACCGCAACGTCCTGCCTGGATGACGCCGGCCGTGAATGACATTGCAGCGAAGCTGATGGTGCGCATCAACGAAGCCGGTGCAGCTAACGCCATGAACCTGTGCGTCACTGCGCTGCTGGCGTCACGTCAGCGTTCACTGACCCGCGAACAGCTGATTGAGCAGTTAGAGTGCTACACCCAACTGCTGCGCAACGTGCCGTATTCGCCGGAAGCCACGGTGCCCGATATGAGCGCCGAAGCGCTGCTTGATCACGCGATGGGCATGAACAAGTTCGAGACCGAGCAGGACAGTATTGGCGATATCATCATTCTGCCGCGCGAGCAGGCAGTGCTGATGACCTACTATCGCAACAACATCCATCACATGCTGGTGATGCCGTCGCTGATTGCCGCCATCGTGCAGCAACACCGCGAAATCAGCGAAGCAGAGCTGCTGCGTCAGGTTAGCCTGGTTTATCCGATGCTGAAGAGCGAACTGTTCCTGCGCTGGGACAACGCGGAATTGCCTGCGCTGCTCAACGCGCTTTGTTCAGAGATGGCACGTCAGGGGCTGATTACGTTGCAGGATGGTCAGCTGAAAATGACGCCAGCACGTCATCGTTCTCTGCAACTGTTGGCGGCGGGTATTCGTGAGACGCTACAGCGCTTCGCGATTACCTTTGCCATCCTCAGCGCGAAACCGGCCATCAATCGTGGCACGCTGGAGAAAGAGAGCCGCACGCTGGCTCAACGTCTGTCCGTGCTGCACGGAATCAACGCGCCAGAGTTCTTTGATAAAGCGGTGTTCACTGCGCTGGTACTTACGCTGCGTGATGAAGGTTATATCAGTGACAAAGGCGATGCCGATGCTGAACGCAGCCATATGATGTGGCAGATGCTGGCGGAGTTGGTAACCAGCGATGTCCGTCTGACGATTGAGAGTGCGGTCACCCACGATTAGTACGGCGACATGAAAACACAAAGGCGCACTTCGGTGCGCCCTGCTAAGTCCTCGCTATTCTCCCACGATCCCTCCGCCTGATGACTCATCCTGGTCGCCATGAATGGCGCCCCTACGAGACTTGTAGCGATGGCGAGTCAAAATTATGCTTGATGTGGCAGCGCGGGTGTTGAGGCGACATCCCAACTCGCTGAACGAGTGAGGGATTCCAGGGCGAGCCGCATGGATGCGGCGAGAGGTGGCGCTGAGCAGGAGCGAATCGCCATCGGTCGCCGCACGGAGGTGCTGCAACTGCCTCACCGCAAGGCGAACGAAAGTCGCTCTACGCTTAACTGAACAGTATTGCGCTTCAGTGCGCCATTTTCGTTTACAGCAAATCCGCAAACGGCACGGTGCTAAGCAGAATGCCGAGAAACAGCACCATACCCACATAGTTGTTGTTCAGGAACGCCTGGAAGCAGGGATCGCGCTCGCGCTGGGCAATCAACTTCTGCTGATGCACAAACAAGCCAGCTGCCAGCAGCAGCGACCAGTAAAATGCGCCATTCAGATTGAGCATCATGCCCACCAGCGCCATCAGACCGAGCGTAGCCAGCTGCAGTAAACCGATAATCAGTTTGTCGTAACGACCAAACAGAATCGCCGTCGACTTCACGCCAATCTTCAAATCGTCATCACGATCAACCATCGCGTACTGCGTGTCATAAGCCACTGTCCAGCAGATATTCGCCAGGAACACCAGCCAGCAGACCAAAGGTAAGGACTCACTAACTGCCGCCCATCCCATTGGAATCGCCCAGCCAAATGCCGCGCCGAGCACCACCTGCGGCAG
>NZ_DAMBSA010000058.1:3725-16692 GCF_032054795.1 Pantoea sp. CTOTU49201 | reverse complement strand
ACCGCCATTGCGGCGGTGGTGATCGGTGGCGCGGCGCTGACCGGTGGACGCGGCAACGTGCGCGGTACGCTGCTTGGCGCGTTCGTGATTGGTTTTCTCTCTGATGGCCTGGTGATTATCGGCGTCTCTGCTTACTGGCAGACGGTGTTCACTGGTGCCGTGATCGTGCTGGCGGTATTGCTCAACACCCTGCAATACGGACGGCGCGCTCGCTAACTCACGCGCGCTGTTTCAGCAGCGCGCGGATATCCGTAAAACCTGTACCCCAAATAATAACGGAGCACCAACTATGTTCACTAAACGTCTCTTCATCGCGGCCGCGGCTATGGCCATCACCACTTTTGCTGCACCCACCTGGGCAGATAACGGGTTAATGACGATTATCGTTAACGATCCTTCCAACCCTTACTGGCTGACGGAAGGTCAGGTAGCGCAGAAAGCTGCGGAAAAGCTGGGCTACAGCGCCAAAGTCAGTGCGCACAAAGGCGATACCAATACTGAAAGCCAGCTGATTGATACGGCGATCACCAATAAATCGAAAGCGATTATTCTCGATCCGGCTAACGCCGATGGCTCTGTCGGCTCGGTGAAGAAAGCCATCGCCGCCAACATTCCGGTATTTATCATCAATGCCGAACTGAATCAGAGCGGGCTCGCCAAAGCGCAGCTGGTATCAAACAACGCGCAGGGCGCGGCGGTTGGCGCGATGGAGTGGGTGAAGCAGGTGGGCGATACCGCCAACTATGTCGAGCTGGTTGGTCCGCCGTCGGATAATAACGCCGCCACCCGCGCCAATGGTTTTGATACCGTGCTGACGCAATACCCCACGCTGAAGAAAGTCGGCCAGGAAGTGGCTAACTGGGATCGTACTCAGGGCTTCAACAAAATGCAGTCGTTGCTGCAGGCCAATCCCAACATTAAAGGCGTGATCAGCGGCAATGACGAAATGGCACTCGGCGCGATCGCTGCGCTGAAAGAAGCCGGCAAGCTGAATCAAATCAAAGTCGGCGGTTTTGACGGTTCACCGGATGCGGTCGATGCCGTGAAAGCCGGTACGCTGGCTTACACCGTGATGCAGCCAGTGGCGCAGTTCGCGCAGAAAGCAGTAGAGCAGGCGGATACCTTCCTGAAAACCGGCAAAACCGGAGCAGCCTCCGAGAAGCAACTGTTTGACTGCATCCTGATTACCAAAGAGAACGCCGGTAACTTTGCTTCACCGTTTGTTCTGAAGCAGTAAATAAACCAGGTCGCCATAAATGGCGACCCTACATAGCGCGATATCTTCTGTAGGGTCGCCATTTATGGCGACCTCAGCATTTGCCAAAACCCATTTTAAACGCTGTAATGAGTGCCGAACCCGCTTCCCGCTTCACTTTCCCGGATGAAATATGGCGCACAACCCGCAGGACTCTTCCCTTGGCGTATTTATGGCCGAAACCTTACCCAGCGATAGCCGTCAGGCGCGACAGCTCGCCCGTCGTCAGCTAATCGCCGAAGCGGTGATGGCTGAAGGGGCGATCCGCATCGAAGATATCACCGATCGCTTTGGCATTAGTTTGATGACCGCGCATCGCGATATCGACGAGATGGTTGAACGCGGTTTGCTGCATAAATCGCGCGGAGTGGTCTCTGCGACGCCAACCAGCCTGGTTGAATCCAGCGATATCTACCGCGCCACGCGTCAGTTGGAAGAGAAGCAGGCGATTGCCGATGTCGCCGCCACCTATCTCGAACCGGGGCAGGCGATTTTCCTCGATGATTCCACTACCGTGCTGCAGATGGCGCGACTGCTCTCCGCACGTGCACCGCTAACGGTGATCACCAATTCACTCACCTTAATGAACGAGCTGCGCAACGGCCGCGATATCACCTTGATGGGCCTGGGCGGACAGTTCTATCACTGGTGCAATGCGTTTATGGGCCGTATGACGCGGGATGAAATTGCCAGCCTGCGCGCCGACGTGTTTTTCGTTAGCATGTCAGCAATTATCGACGATGCGGTGTTCCATCAATCCGCCGAAACGGTAGAGACCAAACGCGCGATGTTTGATGCCGCGCAGAAGCGCATTCTGATGATGGATTACACCAAGTTTGAACGTCGGGCGCTGCACCGCTTTGCGCATCTGAGTGAATTTGATGTGGTGATTGTCAATCAGGGTACGCCGGTGCCTATTTTGCGTCGTATGCAGGATTTAGGGGTGAATGTGGTGGTTGCCCCAATGAAAATAAATCATTCGGTTAATTCGTGAAAAGAGGGTTACCATAAATGGCGACCCTACGATTATATGGCATGCCAATCTTTACATTAATTTAAATATATTCCCGCCTCGTTGATTTTTTTACTTTCTTTAATATGTTCAGCGTCTTATTCGGGAATTTCCTGGTCATGAACGCGGCGTAGTGCTCTATGGTTATTATTCGGCCCTGGTTCAGAATGATGAGGTATCTGATGCTGATTAAACTTAAACGCACACGAACGCACGATGAGGACAGGAATCTGGCAATGTGGCTTGCCACCGCAGCCGGCGTGCTCAATGCGATCGCCTTGGGGGCGTTTGGCTTTTTCCCCTCACACATGTCAGGTAATACCTCACAATTATCCAGTGAAGTGTCGAACGTTAATTTCCGCGACATCACCTTTTTAGCCACCATTCTGTTTGCCTTTGTTTGTGGTGCAGTGACGGCGAGAATGGTGGTAATCAGCGGATTAGCCAATGGCAATCGTATTATATTCTGCCAAATATTGTGGGTTGAAGGGCTGGCCTTAATCGCGTTATCGCTGTTTGAAATGTTCTTTTATTCATCGGCCAATAACCGGGAAGTTATTGTTATTCTCGGCTTCCTGATGGGCGTACATAATTCAACCTCAACGCAGTTATCCAATGGCCGCGTGCGATCAACCCATATTACCGGCACCTTAACCGATGCAGGAATTTCACTGGCATCGGTATTAGCAGCGCTGTTCCGCCGCGATCCGTCGAAACAACTTTCGGGCCAGAAACGTCAGCTGTGGACGCATCTGACCACCATTTTCTCTTTTCTGATTGGCGGGATTATCGGCCTGATGATGTTTAAACATCTTGGTTTTAAAGCCATGGCGATGGTGGGCGGCATATTGCTGATTGTTGCCACGCTGGCGATGGTGAGAACGGTGGTCCGTGTAAAGAACAACCGTTCACTGGCGCTAAAACCGTCCGGCAAATGATTCCGCCATCGCCAGCAATGCCGCATGGACCGGACCGCTGGTGATGCTCGGAATGACGGAAGCATCGACAACGTAACCATTCTCCAGGCCGTGAATGCGCAGACGGCCATCTACCACCGAATCGCTGGAGGTTTTCCCCATCTGACAGGTGCCGACCGGATGATGATGGGTGATCACCGCGCGGGCGATGAAGTCATTCAGCGCGGCATCATCCTGCATCTCCGCGCCGGGCAGCCACTCTTTTTCGCGCCACGCATCTAATGCTGCGTCGTTGCCCATCTGACGGGCGATTTTCAACGCTTTAAGGAAGGTTTGCCGATCGTAATCAGTCTGCAAATAGGCGGGATCAATCAGCAATGGATCGCGGCTGTGCGCGCCAGTCAGGCGAATCTGGCCGCGACTGGTGGGACGCGTCACACCGCACAGCAAGGTATACGTGGTGCCGGGTTGTGGTTGCGGGAAGCTTTCCGCTACTGAAGGCGCGCAGACGCAACCTAACACGATATCGGGTTGCGCATCCGGTTGGCGAATATCCGCCGCGTTGAGATACATCAGTGATTCTGAGTGCTGCAAGCGGGTTGGGGCGATGGGTTGCCGAGCCAGCCAAACGTTGCCCGCCGCCAGCAGATGGTCATGCAGATTTTTGCCTACCTGTTGCAGCGGAATCTGGCAGTTGATGCCCGATTCCGCCAGTTCGCTGGCGCAACCAATGCCGGAGCGCATCAACAGCGCGGGCGAAGCCAACGCGCCCGCCGAGAGAATCACCGTGCTGGCGCTCAGCGTGCATGTTTTGCCGTCACGCTGACACTCCACGGCGCGAATACGCCGTTCGTCGATCAGCAGCTTTTCAACCTGGATATTGAGCAGGATGGTGAGATTTGGTCGTGCGCGCGCCGGTATCAGCCAGGCATCAGCGGCCGACACGCGCTTGCCGTCACGAATGGTCAACGAGTTGGCGGCGACACCGCACAATTTTCCGCCGTTATGATCGCCCAACCAAGGCGCGCCCTGATTCAGTCCGGCCTGCATGTAGCTTTTTACCAGCGGATGGAGGTCTTCATCCGGCAGCCAGACATTGAGCGGGCCGGCATCACCATGAACGGCGCTGGCTCCCTGCGAGAAACGTTCACTTTTAATGAACCACGGCAGTAAACCTTGCCATGACCAATGTTGGTCGCCGGTGGCGTGCGCCCAGGCCGCAAAATCGTCCTGATGACCGCGTACATGCGCCATCGCATGCAAGCAGCTGGAGCCGCCCAAAACGCGCCCGCGCGGCCAGGCATGCACGCGGTTGGCAGTACCGGCTTGCGGTACGGTGGCATATTGCCAGTCGTAAGATCGTCCCTGAATCAGCGGCCACATCGCCGGATTCGCGATGTCAGGATCGCTTGGCCACGCGCCCGCTTCCAGCAGGGCCACCTGACAATCTGGATTTTCTGAGAAACGTGATGCCAAAACTGAACCCGCCGAACCACCGCCAATAATCAGCACATCGTAATGCATTGCTTTTCTCCCCGGTTAAAGCGCTCAGGCGTAATCCTTCTTCGAAGGAGCAAAACCCAGGCGACTGATGATTTTTTGTTGCACCACGGCAAGGTGCTGCCACATGGCGCGCTCGGCGTTGTCGGAATCACGATTGGCGATAGCATCGGCGATTTGATGATGTTCACGATCGCGCTGCGCAATGCGCTCAAGCGTGGTTTCTTCGTCGCTTTCGGCAAAACGCAGGCGGCTATCACTGGCCACCTGATTGAGCAGGACAAATAGTTCGCTCACCAGGCTATTGCGCGACCCCTCGGCAATGGCGCGGTGAAAACGCTGATCGGCTTCGCTTGGCGAGATATCGTCTGGCGTGCTGGCGGCGGCTTTAATTGCCGCAATCTCTTCTGGCGAAGCGCGCAGGGCGGCGAGACGCGCTAATGCCGGTTCCAGCATCATGCGCATCTCCATCACTTCCAGCGGATTGGTGGAGCGCACCAGGTCGCTACCAATAAAGGTGCTGACCGGATCGGCAGAGGCAGCAACGGCAACCGGCTGCGTTCTGGGCTTACCGGAAGTAATGCGGCGTCCTGGACGCGCGGGTGGAATATCACCGCGATCGCGCATCATCTGCAGCGCAAGCCGCAGCAAATGGCGCTTCACATTCAGTTTTTCTGCCAGCACGCGCTCGGCAGGTAATCCACCTTTAGCAGATTTGAGTTTGCTAATCTGCGTGACCAGCTGTTCCAGCTTCTCTTGCTGTTTCTCTTTTACCGGCGAGCGTTCAGGCTGTGAAACGTTATTGGTTGTCATGGGCGTTCCTGTCAGTGTTCTTTATCCGTTGAAGCCGGAGTAGGGATGTTGATGATCTTTGCCATGCAACCAATAGAAATGGTTATTGTAATAATTATGAGCAAAAACAGATCACTTAAATAAAAAATCATCACTGCCTGAGGCAGAGAAATCACGATTTCCACATCATAACCGAAAAAAAAAGCGCGCACAAAACCATTTGTGAAATGGTTGATTTTTAAGGTTGAGAAACATAGTGTGAAGACTGTACACCCTAAACCTGTGAGGTCATGATGCGTCCTGCCTATGCTCAACCGCTGTTCACCCTGACAACCGGTCCGGTCGATGTTTATCCCGCTGTTTCTCGCGCCTTGTCGATGCCGATTTGGTACGACTACGATCCAGCGTTTCAGGCTTGTTTTGAGCGCGTCAGCCTGAAAGCCGCGCAGGCGTTGGCCAGCGATACGCCGCCGTTAATTTTGCAGGGCGAGCCGGTGCTGGCGCTGGAAGCGGCGGCCGCTTCGCTGATCGGTAAACAGGATGTGGTGCTGAATCTGGTGTCCGGCGTATATGGCGCAGGTTTTGCCGATTGGGCCCGCCGCTCTACCTCGCAGGTGGAAGAGATGCGCGTGGCGTTCAATCAGGTGATCGATCCCATGCAGCTCGATCGCTGGCTGGCGCAACATCCTGAAGTCACTATCGTCGCGGTGTGTCATCACGATACGCCGTCCGGCACACTCAACCCGCTGGATGAGATTGGGCGCGTGGTTAAACAGCACGGCAAGTTGCTGTTGGTTGATGCCGTGTCATCGTTTGGCGGTGTTGCAGTGACGGCCGCCAGCTGTCAGGCCGATGTGTTTGTCACCGGGCCGAATAAGTGTCTTGGCTGTCCGCCGGGATTGAGTCTGGTGGCGGTTTCATCTGCTGGCTGGCAGCAAATCACGCGCAATGCGTCCGCGCCGCGCGCCTCGGTGTTGAGCCTGCTTGACTGGCGCGACGCATGGAAAGCCGACCAACCTTTTCCCTACACACCTTCCATCGCCGAGATCAACGCGCTGGAAGCGGCACTTGATCTCTATTTGCGGGAGGGCGCGGAACAGGTTTGGGCGCGGCATGCATTAACCGCGCAGGCTTTTCGCGCTGGACTGGTGGCGATGGGATTACTGTTGTGGGCAGAGCACGCAAGCATTGCCTCACCAACCGCCACTGCGGTGCGTGTGCCTGCGGGCATCAACGAAGAATTGTGGCGTCTGCGCGCACGCGAAATGTATGGCGTAATGTTCTCCTCGGGGCGCGGCGAAACGCTGGGGAAAGTGCTGCGCGTTGGACATATGGGGCCAACCGCGCAGCCGATGTTCGCCATCATTGCACTGACCGCGCTGGCAGGTGCGCTGAACTCAATAAGTGATAAAAAAATCGACATCGCCGCCGGCATTGCGGCGGCGATGAAGGTGATAGGGTAAACGGTGTTTAGCGCGCGCCTCGCACGTAGGGCGCGCCCAACGCCGCTGGCAAACTGGCGCGACGCCCGAACAGCAGCAGCACCAACATCACCGCGATAAACGGCAGCATCTGAATCACATCGGTGGGCACATCAATGCCCAACACTTGCAAGGCGGTGGTCATCGATAAGCAGCAACCAAACAGCAACGCACCGGCCAGCACCCACAGCGGTTTGCCGCGTGCCAGCATCGCCAGCACAATGCCGATAAAACCGTTACCTTGAGTCATGAAGGGCACAAAGATGCCCGCGCCAATCTGTGACATAAATGCGCCGCCAAGTCCGGCAAACATCCCGGTGATCACCACGGCAAGGGTACGGGTGCGCAATACGTTGATGCCCGCAGCATCCAGCGCGGCCGGTTTATCGCCCGCTGCCTGCAGGTAAAGCCCGGCAAGCGTCGAGCGGTAAAGCCAGGCAAACAGCGGCACCGCTAGCACCGCCAGATAGACAACCAACGGCTGATTAAACAGCACCTGACCAATCACCGGAATCTGATGCAAACCGGGAATCGCCCAACTATCGACGTTGCCCAAACGGGGATAGGTGCGGCTGAACTGGAAGTAGTGCAGCAGCGCGGTGGCGCCTTCCGCACCGAGCGTAATAGCAATTCCCACCACAATTTGATTCAGCCGCCACCACACGCACAGCAGCGCCATCAGGGCGCCCGTCAGGCCACCGCCAATCGCACCAGCCAGCAGACCGAATCCCATCGACTGACTTTGCCAGGCGACATAAAACCCGAGATAACCGCCGCACAACATCATGCCTTCCAGACCGATATTCAGCACGCCGGCTTTTTCGGAGAGCTGTTCGCCCAATCCCGCCAGCAACAGCGGTACGCCAGCGATCACCGCGCCAAGCAGCAGCGACGTCAGGAAGCCAACCGTAAACAGATCCATACGCTACCCCTTTTTCTGGCGTTGACGCTGTTCAACGCATTCGGTTAATCCCAGTACCAGCATTAAAACTGCAACCGTAACCAGGGTAAAATGGTTGGGAATATCCATGCGCCGGGCTGCGCTTTCACTGCCGATGGAGAGCATCGAGAACAGGAAGACAAAAGCGATGGTGCCAAAACCGTTAAAACGCGCCAGAAACACCAGCGGAACCACCACTAAACCGTAAGCAGGATTCCAGTCAGCACGCACATTGCCTTGTACGCCCATGATCTCCACCGCACCGCCTAATCCGGCCAGCGCCGCCGAAAGGGCAAACACCGCCAGCGTCAGCAGGCTGACGGGAATTCCAGCGTGAATCGCCGCCTGGGGATTGGCTCCCACCACGCGCAGCTGCAGACCAAACGCGGTGCGCGTCATCATCCAGTGCACCGCTAAAATTGCCAGCAAACCAATCAGTAGACCCGAGGAGATATTGCTGCCAAACAGCGCCGGCAAGCGATCTTCCCAGGGCAAAGTGCGCGTCTGCGGCACCGTGGTGCTGGGATCAAAAAACACCAGCTTCACCAGCACGTTGGCCAGAGATATCCCGAGAAAAGACATCATCATGGTGGTGATGATCTCATTGATGTTTTGCCAGGCCTTCAGCAGCCCCGGCAACAGCGCCCAGATGCCGCCAACCAACGCGGCAGCAAGCATGGCAAGCAGCAGCGTCAGCCACACCGGCACGCCCCAGCCAATCAATGCCGGTGCCAGTGCGGAGGAGGTGACCGCACCAAGCAGAAACTGCCCGTCTCCTCCGAGATTCCACAGCCCGGCGCGAAACGCCACAATCAGGCTGGCAGCGATCAGCAGCAGCGGGCCCATACGCGTCAAAGTGGCTGCCAGCCCGGACGGAGTGAACAGCCCTTTGCGCACGATATAGGCGTAATACTCCAGCGGGTTAACGCCCATTATCAGCAACAAACTGCCGGTGATCGCCAGCGCGATCAGTAGCGGCACCAGTGAATAGGCCAGCCGCGTCAGCCACACTTTCATCCACGCGGGCAGTACCACCGTCGGTGATGACAGGCCAGTTTGTTCGGATTGACTGTTCATCAATGCACTCCACTCATCAGTTCCCCCACGCGCGAGCGGGCGCGGGGGTCGTTTTCGACCATGCCTACAATCTGGCCTTGCGACATCACCGCGATGCGGTCGGCGAGTTCCAGAATCTCTTCCAAATCGGTTGAAATCAGCATTACAGCGCTGCCGGATTCGGCGGTTTCGCAGATGCGGCGTCGCGTCGAGCGAATATTTTGCAAATCGAGGCCGTAGGTGGGTTTAGAGAAGATCACCGCGCGCGGTGTGCCGCCTAGTTCGCGGGCCAGCACTGCTTTTTGAATATTTCCGCCCGAAAGCTTGCCAATTGGCGTCTCTGTTTGCGGCACGCGAATGTCATATTCGCTAATGCGCGTGCGGCTCCACTCGGCAATGGCGGCGGTCTGCTCGATGCCGTTGCGCCAGAAAGGGGGATCGCCGATCTGCTTCAGAAGCAGGTTGGTGGCGACTGGGAAGGTGCCCACCGTGCCTTCGCCCAGACGATTATCAGTAACGTAGCGCAGACCGCGTCGCCGCCGCTCACCAATCGAGTCGCTCTCAATGGAAATGCCATCCAGCCAGATGCGCCCACTGTTGAGCGGGCGCTGGCCAGCAATCGCCTCAGCCAGCTGTTGCTGCCCGTTGCCATCAATACCGGCCACACCGATGATCTCTCCAGGGCGAATACGCAATTCGATGCGGCTCACCGGCACCAGCACGTCGTTCACTTCCAGCGCATGAATTTCCAGTACCGGTTTCGCGTCGTGCTGACAGCTGCTGATGCGTTCGCTGTGTTCTGCTTCACGGCTCTGCGTCGCATCAAGGTTAAACATCAGCTGCACCACCTGACGCGTGGCGTCTTCGCGGCTCAGCGCCCGCAAGCTGTCGGGAGTGATTTCGCCCACCTTACGTCCAAGACGCAGCACTGAAATACGGTCGCCCCAATCCAGTGCTTCATTTAATTTGTGGGTGATAAATACCACCGCCAAACCTTGCGCCACCAGCCGCCGCATAAGTTGCCCCAGCTCGCTAGCATTCTGTGGCGTGAGCATCGCGGTGGCCTCATCGAGAATCAGCACGCGGCTGCCGCGTAGCAGCGTGCGAACGATCTCAGCCTGCTGCTGCTCACCGAGCGACAGCGAACCGGCGGCCGCGTAGGGATTAACCTGCACGCCAATCTCTTTACTGACGCGCGCGATCTCCTGGGCGAACCGCGCACGCGGCGGGCGCTTCCACCAACGTTCGCCCAGCACAAAGTTATCGACCACCGAGAGTGAAGGCACCATCATCGAATGTTGAAACACCGTGCCAATGCCCAAATCCAGCGCCCGCTGCGGCGAGTTAATGTTTTGCTGCTCGCCCGCCAGCGTGATGCTGCCTTCATCCGGCTGCAACAAACCGGCGAGCATACTGACCAGCGTCGATTTTCCCGCGCCGTTTTCACCCAGTAACACGTGAACTTCTCCTGGCCACAGGGCGAAATCGACCTGATCGTTGGCGACAATGCCGGGAAATCGTTTGGTAATCTGCTTAACCGACAGCACGGGCGCGATATCACTCATAATGGGCTCCGGTAATTAATTCGATTTATGACTTTCCGCTATTTAATAAATCATGCAGCGATTTGGCATCATATTCCGCCGTCACTTTAATGCTACCTGCAATAATTTGTTGCTTGGTTTTTTCAACGCTTTGCCAAACATCATCAGGAATATGTGGAGTCTTTAATAAACTGATGGAACCATCGGCTAATGATGTTTTGTAATTGTGGCCGCCATATTTATCTGCTTTTAAGTCGGCAATCATCGCGCTGAATACCGGCGTCAGATTCCACAACACCGAACTCAATAAATTGCCTTTATCAATTTTCGATTTATCACCAATCACGTCGATGAAATAGACTTTGCCCCCATCTGCGGCTTTGGCCGTTTCTACCGCCTGCAGCATGCCGAAGCTTGAACCGTTGCCCTGACCAAAGATGATATCTGCACCGGCAGCAATCACCGAGGCAGTGACGCGTTTGCCGCCTGCGGCATCGCTATACGCCGCCGGGCCGATCACCGCATAGCGGATTTTAATCGCTGCATTAGTGGCGCGGGCACCGCGAATGAAAGCGTTGGATTGCGCATTCCATGAAGGCGGCTCCCCCGAAACCACCATGCCGAGCGTGCCGCTGCGGCTCATCTTCGCCGCCAGCACACCCGCCAGATAAGCACCTTCATGGCCACTGACGGTGTAATCAGCCACCATACCTGCTTTCAGTGCGGCGGGACTGTCTGTGACCGCTACCGGCACCTTGCTCTGCACCCCAATTTCTGGCGCGGCCTGGTTGTAACCGCTGGCGTGAGCAATCAACAGCTGCGCACCGTCATCGATGAGATCGCGCATTGCCGGGCGTACATCGCCATATCCTAGATTCTCTGCCACCATCACTTTCACGCCCTGTTTTTCCCCGGCGGCTTTAGCGGCATCAATGCCTTGTTGGTTCCAGCCAAAATCTGTCCCCGGTTCCGGGGTTAATATCGCAATCGATTTAATATCAGCCGCCTGGCTGCTGACGCAATAAAATAAACTAACCCACAGAGCGGAACGAATCATTTGCCAACTTCTCATCGTGGTGTTCCTCATTAATTGTTGTTGACATCAGGTTAAATTAAATAAATATTTATTTTGTTAACTCATCATTCTCTTTTACGGCGAGAGCAATTATGCGAAATCACTGGCTATTAAGTTGTGCAATTATTATTTCCGCTCCACTGTGGGCACAGGAAACGCTGCACGTTGAGCGGGGAACGCAAGGACTGGATAAATTTGTTATCGCGGTAAATAACCAGGGCAAACACGCTATATCCTGTGAAGTGGCGACCGCCCATTGGTATTCGGTGGCGTTGGGTGAGGTGGCACCCGGCAAATCGCTGCACACTACTCTGTGGAAAAACCGTGGCAGCGGCGAAGTGTTTATTCTTAATCAGCATCAGGATCGCATGCCGGTACAGCGCTTTTGGTGCGGTCAGCAGGGCGCCAGCTGGCAGACGCGCTATCAGTTCACGCTGCCCGACCGTCGCCAGCAGCTGCCACACTCGATCACCTTTGCCTGTCGTGCTGGAGGTGAAACCACGCAATGCCAGACCACCAGCTGATGCTGCATACTGTTTTGCCGCCATTCTCTCCTCCGCACATCTGATTAACGGAATGAACAGCGTAATCACAGGGTTACGCTGCTATGAACATGACCATTACGCCGGTGCATTTCATTAAGCTATTCACACAACCAATATGCAACCAATATTTTTGGTTGAATCATATCATTTGGTTATCACTCTTCTGCGAGTCATACATTTTTCCAGTGATAAAAAGGTGCACAGCCCCTGTTTTTACCCGTCACGAATTTCATAATTTTTAAAATTATTCTTTAAATACAATTAAATGATAGTGTTACGCATATCCAGGCATGGCCATTTTTTCAGTGTTTTTCGCAGTAAATTCCGGGGTTAACCAATCAGTTTACAACCAATTTTAATGGTTGAATTATTTTTGCTGTTGTGTTTTTCTGGCGTTACCGGGATCGCCAACACCAGAGGAAACCCGGAAATGGTTGAGTTATTGGTTTTACTGTTCGACCCGTCGTGAAGAGGTCTTTGCGGCGTGACAGATTCTCAAACTCAGGGGGTAGCCAGTGGAAGCGATGTTGAAAGGCGTAGCGCAACAAAAACTGAAAACCGGTGCGGAGTTCAAAGCTTCGTTAGATGATGGCCGTCAGTTATGGGTTAACGGCAAAAAACTGGAGAAAGTAACAGATGAACCGGCGCTGGCAGCGGGTGTCGATTTACTGGCATCAATGTTTGACGACCAGTTCACCGCAGAACATGCCGAAGCCACTACCGTCACCGACAGCGTAACCGGCGATGTCTACAGCCGCTCCTGGCAAATCCCACGCACCATCAGCGAACTGCAGGATCGTCGGAAGATGATCGAGTACACCTCGCTGAAAACCGGCGGTACCTTTGGACG
>NZ_DAMBSA010000058.1:0-3715 GCF_032054795.1 Pantoea sp. CTOTU49201 | reverse complement strand
CGTCCACCGGATTTGGCACCGGCGATTGCAGTGGGCTTATACGCTTATCTGCCGACCTTTAAAGCGAAAAAATCGACCTTTGATGGTTGTCAGCCGGACTTCGCGGAAAACATTGAGCGTTATCTCGCTTATGGACGCGACAACAACTTAACTGCCTCCGAAAGCCTGACCGGGCCGCAAACTGACCGTTCCTCACCGAAAGCCGGCGAAGCGTCGCTGCTGCGGGTGAAAAGCATTGAGCGCGGCGGTATTCGTGTCTCTGGTGCAAAAACCGTTGGTTCGATTGCAGCGCAGGCCAATGAGATCTTCTTTACCAACCTCGGGGGTATTCAGGAAACGCCTGCGGAAGCCTGCATTTGGGGTTCGATTCCCATCAACTCCGACGGCATTCGCATGATCTCACGCGAAATGGTGTCGCATCCGGAAGCCGACCCGTTTGATCATCCAGTCGCGCGTCTGGGCGAAGAAGCCGACCAGTTCATCATCTTCGACAACGTGTTTGTGCCGACTGACCGCATTTTCAATCTCGGCGATCCCTCGGCGATGCAGTATTACGGCCCGGTTTGCACCTTTGCTCACTGGCATGTGCTGACGCGTCTGGCGGTGAAAGCGGAGCTGTTTGTCGGTGCAGGCCAACTGGTGCTGGATGTGCTCGGCACCGGCCGGATTCCTTCGGTGCAGGCGATGCTCGGCGAACTGATTGAGTATGCGCAGACGCTGCGTGCTTTCGTCTATGCCGCTGAAGCCAAAGCGCAGCTGACCGAGGGCGAAGTGATGGCACCGGATGTTGGCATGCTGACGGCGGGGCGTCTCTATTCGATTCAGCACTATCCGCGCATCATCCATATTTTGCAGGAGATGTGTGGACAAGGCCTGGTGATGCGCTTCGGCAAAGCGGCCTTTGACAATCCGGACATCGGCCATTACCTGCGCGATCTGTTGGTTGGCCACGGGGCCAGCGCGATGGAGAAAGAGCAGTTGATGAACTTTATCTGGGACATGACCACCAGTTCGCTGGCAGGCCGCGTAGCGTTGTTCGAAAACGTCAACTCCAGCCCAGCCCCGCGCCTGCGCGCGCGTCTGTATGAAGAAGTAAAACGCGATGTCTTTGTTGACCAGGTGAAGAAGCTGGCGGGTTTAGCGTAATGCAGCCATAAGGTCGCCATTTATGACGACCGCACGTCACTGATGGATAACGGAGAATCGCATGTTTAACGACTATGCAGACTATGACGGTCTGGGGCTGGCTGCACTGATTCGTCAGCGGCAAGTGAGCGCTGAAGAGGTGCTGGAAACCGCAATCAGCCTGTGTGAACAGGGTAATCCAGCGCTGAATGCGGTGGTGCATCCGGCATGGGAACAGGCGCGGCAGCAATTGCGCGACGGTTTACCCGACGGCCCGTTTGCTGGCGTGCCAATGCTGATCAAAAACACCGGTTTTGAGGTCAACGGCCAGCCTTTGTCCAGCGGTTCACACCTGTTTAGCGAGGTCATCTCTACACAGGACAGCACGCTGATTACGCGTTATCGGCAGGCCGGTTTGTTGTTACTGGGCAAATCTAATACGCCGGAATTTGCCCTGAGCTTTACCACCGAGCCGCTGGCTTACGGTGCCACGCGCAATCCGTGGGATCTGACGCGCACGCCGGGCGGATCGTCGGGCGGCTCTGCCGCCGCTGTTGCCGCAGGATGGATGCCGCTCGCCAATGCGTCCGATGGCGCAGGTTCCACGCGTGTTCCGGCGTCACATTGTGGCCTGTTTGGTTTCAAACCTAGCCGCATGCGCAATCCACTTGGCCCGGTAGCAGTTGAAGCCATCGCGGGGATGTCGACGCCACATGCTGTGAGCTGGTCGGTGCGCGATAACGCCGCGCTGCTGGATATCAGCGCCGGTGCTGACCGTGGCGATCCCTATGCTGCACCTGCCAGTGCGCACAGTTATCTTCAGGCCGTGGCTCAGACGCCACGACCGCTGCGTATTGGTTTGATTAGCCGCTCGCCGCTGGGAAATGCTATCGATCCCGACATTTTACAGGTAGTGAATCAGGCGGCCAGCTTGTGCAGCACTCTGGGGCATCAGATTGAACCGGCTGAGTGCCGCTACGATGCCGAAGCCTTAATGCGCGCCTGGCGCATCATTTTGGGTGTGAATGTCGCCAATGGTATGAACAGTTTTGCGACGGCACGTGGCATTAGCAATCCGCTGGCACGCCTGGAGCCGGTCAATCAACAATGGATCCGGGAAGGGCTTAGCTGGCGCGGCACCGACTACTTGTGGGCGGTGAATCAGTTGCACGCCTGCGCCCGTGCGATGGGACAGTTCTTCAACCAGTACGACATTCTGCTGTCGCCGGTCACCAGCGAAGCTGCCCCTTTACTGGGTGTGCTGCGCGGTGATACCGAGGATCTCGATACCTTCTATCAACGCTTCTGGCTGCACGGTCCCTTTACCTGCGTTTTCAATGCTTCCGGCTGTCCGGCGATGAGCGTTCCTCTAGGCATGTCGAGTGCCGGATTGCCGATCGGCGTTCACTTTGGCGCGGCATTTGGAGATGAAACCACGCTGTTTTCGCTGGCGGGGCAACTCGAACAGGCGCAACCCTGGTTCCATCGTCGCCCCTCATTTAACAGGAGTTCCCATGTCTCTGTCTGAGCAGGCCATCTTGGCGTTATCGGCGCGTGAAGTGGCGTCTAAAGTGCAGATGGGTGAATTAACCGCCCGTGCAGCCATCGAAGTGCGTCAGGCGCATATTGCACGCAGTGAACCGACCATTCTGGCGTGGGAAACCTTAGCCAACCAACAGGCCTTACAGGCGGCACAGGCGATTGATGCCCGGCCAGTGAAAGGGGCGCTGGCGGGCGTGGCGATTGGCGTTAAAGACGTGATTGATACCGCTGATCTCGCCACGGGTTACGGTTCGGCGCTGTATCGTGGATTTCGTCCGGCCTGGGATGCCAGCTGTGTCGCGATGGCGCGGCGCGCTGATGCGGTGATCATGGGAAAGACCGTCACCACCGAATTTGCTATGGCCAGCCCGAATCAAACCCGTAATCCGCATAATCCATTACATACGCCGGGCGGTTCATCGAGTGGTTCCTGCGCCGCGGTCGCCGCTAATATGGCGCAGGTTGCTTACGGCACACAAACCTCCGGCTCGATTATCCGTCCCGCTTCTTACTGTGGCGTCGTGGGATACAAACCGAGTTTCGGCACCATTAACAGCACCGGCGCTAAAGTGCTGGCGCATTCGCTGGATACCATCGGCGTCATTACTCGCAACGTACGCGATGCGGGCTTCGCCAGCGCGGTGCTGGCCAGTCGCCCGGAATTAAACGTGGGCGAGGCATCTACCGCGCCACGCATTGCGCTGTTTCGTTCTTCGAACTGGGCGCAGGCGCAGAGTGAATCACAGGCGGCGCTGGAGTTTGCGGCTACGCAGCTGGCTGCCAAAGGCGCACAAGTGAGTGATATCGCCACGCCGCCACACTTCGAGCAGTTGTTCGCCATGCACGATGCGGTGATGGGCTGGGAAGTGGCCCATGCGCTGGCATTTGAGCATCGCCGCAGTGAAATCAGCAGTGTCACCCGACGCTTTCTCGATTTCAAAGCGGAATCCACGTTTGCGCAGTATCAGCAGGCGCAAGCCGCTCTGAGCGAGTGGCGGCGCAAGCTGCAGACGTTAATGGAGGGCTTCGACCTCATTTTGACGCTGGC
>NZ_DAMBSA010000057.1:0-16789 GCF_032054795.1 Pantoea sp. CTOTU49201 | reverse complement strand
CACACACAGCATCAACGGCGTGGCATACAGCGCCGCTTTCTTGCCGCGACCAATCACTACGTCTTTGTTTTCTGGCTTCTGCAGCTCTTCATCAACTTCCTTCTGATTCAGCAGGAAGGCGTTACCGCGCATTTTTGGCCAGATTGGGAAGAAGCGCTTCACCATGCGATAAGCAAGATGCTGCGAGTAATCTTCGATCTCGTCGCTGTCATCGCCGCTTTTCAGCATCATCACCGCCGTCCACGCGACGATCAGCGCAAACACGATTTCGACATACGGACCAAGGCTCAGCAAGCCGGTACCGATCGCCACGAAGATGCCACGGAAAACGATGGCACCGATGATGCCCCAATAGAGCACGCGGTGACGGTAGCGATCCGGAACAGCAAACCACGAGAAGATCGCCATCATGACGAACAGGTTATCGACGGAGAGTACTTTCTCCAGCGCGTAACCGGTCACGAACAGGCTGGCAACTTCAGCGCCATGATGGATATAGAGGAAACCGGCGAAACCCATCGCCACAGCCACCCAGAACACCGACCACAGCGCCGCGCTTTTCAGCGAAATCGGCTTGTCGCCGCGGTGCATGAACAGGTCGATAAAAATAGCTCCTACTGACAGCGCGATGAAAACCGCGACTGTTTCAGTTGGGAAGCCAATGTGCGTAGACACCATGATGAACCCTTAAAAGATAAAAATTACAGACCAAATATTGCTGGATCAAAGCCCAAAGCGACGGCGATTTCGCGCACCGCTTTCTGCTCGTCAGCATCAAAATCACCATCACTCTTACCGACAGCAATACCTACGCGGATCGCCAATTGCGCGGCTTCCGGCTGATCTTTCAACGCCATGATGTACTTCATGGTTTCGCCTTTGCCAATTTCCAGATCGAAATCGAAGCTGCTCACCAGCTTGTTGAAGAACTCAATCACTTCATTGGTATCAAAGACTTTCAATTCTTCCGAGGCACGCAGAAAACCGATCATTTTCTGCTTCTCTTCCGCACTCACGCTGCCGTCTGCTACCGCAATGCGTGCGCAAACCGCTACCGTACCTTGCATAAATTTCTTGTTCTTAAAGCGGCTAACCTGTTTGGTTAATTCATCGCGGCCGGAATTAAATGCGCCTTTAACCTTGTTGAAAAAGCTCATAGTGAATCCTCTGTCTGAAATTATTTGGAACCGGCTCGCCAGTTGAATCCCCAACCGAAAGCTTTATCCATATCGGAATGCCCGTTAAAGAACTGATTGATACGCTCGACGCGGATACTGCCGTTCTCATTGACCAGGCGAGCAATCGCACACATGTTGCGGCGATTCTCCCCTTCAGTCATACGCGTTTCAATCGGTGGCTGGTCTGGAATGTGCAGCGTCACTACGCCATCCGTTTTGTCCCAGCTCGCCGCACCTTGATAGATGAAGGCGAAAACCAACACTTCGCGAATCTGACTCCATTCGCGACCGTTGATGTGCAGCCATTCGCCATCGGTCACTTCGCCGGTACGATCGTCGCCCTGCAAGTGTACGAAAGGTTTGGCATGCATGGCGCCAAAATTGCCGCCCAGCGCCTGGATCACACCGCGCGAACCGTCTTGCAACTCAACGAAGGCGCCAAGATCGAGATCCACGCCTTTGTTGCCGCCGAACAATCCGCGCAACCCGCTGCCACCGCTATTCGTTTCACGATGCCAGTTCAGATTGATGCGGATCTCACCGAAGTTATCGCGCTTGGTCAGGCTGATGGCTGGCTTCTCTTTGGTGAGAGAAACTTTGCTCAGATTGATTTTTGCTGGTGCTGGCGTGGGTGCTGGAGCCGGTGCTGCCTGCGGTGCAGGCGTTGGTGCAGGCGCAGGTTCCGCTATATCCACACCAAAATGTTCCGCCAGCGGCTGCAAGCCGCCGTTGAAACCCTGCGCAATAAAGCGGAATTTCCACTCATTATTGCGACGGTAAAGTTCGCCGAGGATCAACGCCGCTTCCTGACGTCCCACCAGCTCCACATTACCGCTCAGCAGCACGTTGCCGCCCTGCTCCACCTGAATCGCCAGACGTTGCAAGCCCGACACGTTGCGGCCGCCGTCACAGGTGACGGTAAAGGCCACTTTCTGCACGTCAGGACGCAAGCGGGTGAGATCGACAGAAAAGGCGGAATTGTGCCCTTCGCTTTTCAGGCTGATGGTGCGGTCATCGTTATCCGGCTGACCGTAGAACACCATATCGGCATCGCCATTCACTTTGCCGCTGGCGAACAGACGAAAGGCGGAAGCATCAACGGCGGCGCCAGCGAGCACGCGCACCGTCAGCAGATTTGCAGGAACGGGAGCATTGCTCCCCGGCGTCATATTCATTAGCGCACCACTGCGGCAACGATGTCGTTTTGCATCGCATCGATGGTACGACCGGCACTCGCGCGGCCATGCGCCGTGAAGTCCCACAGTCCGCCGTTGCGGTGCAGCGAAGCAATCACGATGCCGGTATGGCTACCTTGCTCAGTCAGCTCATAGCGCGCCAGCTCTTTGCCGTTTTGATCAACCACGCGGCAGAAGGCATTTTCCACTTCGTTGAAGGTTTGGCCCTGGAAGCTGTTCACGGTGAACGCCAGATACTCAACGTTGGCGGGCAGACGTGATAACTCAACGTTGATCACTTCATCGTCGCCATCGCCTTCGCCGGTACGATTATCGCCGCTGTGTTTAACCGCACCACATTTGGAGGTTAATGCGCGGAACCAGATGGTATCAATGGCATTACCGGATTGATCCAATAATACGCAGCTGGCATCGAGATCGATTGAATCTCCGCCGCCGCCAAATAGCTTGCCTAACAAGCCTTTCTTTTTAATTGGATCCCAGCCTAAGCCGAAATGTAATTTATTCAGCGAAGCGGTTTGTTTGCTGAGTGAGACCGTCTGATTCTTGCTTAATGAAACCATGTCATAATTCCTTCAAACAGGTTTGAAAAGGGTTTTATATTTGCATCAAATTCCATGAGGGCAAAATCATATCATGAGGATATTCATGATCAGCATTAATTTTCACAGCAATTTCATGAAACACAATAATGCGTTGCAGAAGAATGACTTAAGAGAATCAAAGCCAAATAGACAACGCACTAAACATGACAATTCTTTACATTAAAATTCATAAGGTTACGTTAGGGTAAAAAATCATATTATGATTGACTCGTTTCAAGGTGAGAAATAAACTCGCAAGCCATAACCCAGCCACCAGCCTCTTGCGGAAATAATTAGAAATGTCTCACAAAATTTGGCTAATGGAAGGTTTATCCTCCCAACGCGATATAATTAATGGCATTACATCTACAGCTCAAAAACATAACTACAACGTGTCGATTTATGCATCACATCGCCAATCGCGTAATGAAATACTTTCTCTGGCGGATCATGCATTAATTGAACCTGGTGATATTAATCAGCGCCTCGAATTTATTCTTTCTACAGTAAAAAAATACGCCATTCAGGCGATCCATACCGGTCGACATGCGCATTGGTTTGAAGCCCATCGCGCCGCTATTGAAGCCAGCGGTGCGCGCTTAACCACCGGCGCACGTGACCTCGCCATGCTGGATCTGGCCGATGATAAAGTCGCGTTTGCCCACCATATGAAAAGCCTGAATTTGCCGGTGGTGCCTTCACTGCGCGTTGATTCACCCGTACAGTTGCGCGAGTTGATCGCCCGCAAGCCCTTTGGCGATCTGCCGCTGTGCGTTAAGCCGGTTACCGGTATTTATGGCATGGGATTCTGGCAGTTTGATGAAAGCGTCTCGCCGATGGCGGCGTTTACCCATCCGGATGCGCGCCGGGTAAAAGCCGAATATTACTTACAGGCGCTGGAAGCCGCCGACAGCATGGAACCGCTGGTCCTGATGCCGTATCTGCCGGGCCCGGAATATTCGGTTGATATGCTGGCGGAAAACGGCAAGGTGCTGGCCGCTGTGGCGCGACGCAAAGAAGGTGCGCTGCAGTATCTGGAGAACAGCGGCGAAGCCTTTGAGCTGGCGCAAGCCTGCGCCGGAGCGATGGGCGCAGATGGATTGATCAACGTGCAGACGCGCAATGATGCCAGCGGTAAACCGCTATTACTGGAGATCAATATGCGCCCTTCCGGCGGCATTGGTTACACCCGTTTCAGCGGCGTAAATCTTCCCGGCTTGTTTGCCCTGCGCCAGCTAGGCTTGATCAGTCAGCAGCAGGTGATCGACGACGCCCGGCGCGACTTCACGCCAGCAACCGTCCGCGCGCTGAGCGACGTGGTGGCGTACAACCCCGTCCTGTCCAACCAGGTTCAATGAGGAATTATCCATGACCACACTTTGGAGCAGGACGCTTTCATGCGGCACGCTGAGCGTCACACCAACCGGCGGCATCAGCGCCATCGACGATCTGTTTGAGATCGCTGAACGCCGCAATCCCAAGCGCGCTTTTCTGTTCGTCAGTAAAGTACTTGGCCGCCACATTCCGGTCGCGCCGGAGAAAATGCGCGCCGTTTATCGCCAGCTGGCGGAGCAGTTCCCGCCGCTTACTGACGGTCCGGTACTGTTTATCGGCATGGCGGAAACCGCCGTTGGCTTGGGCGCAGGCGTATTTGATGAAGTGCGCCAGCGCGTGAGCGAACCGGTGTATCTCACCTCGACGCGCCATCCGCAGCAGGCGGATCTGCTGTGCGAGTTTAAAGAGAATCACAGCCACGCTACCGATCACCTGATCTATCTGCCCGATGATGCACAGCTGCGCCAGCGCGTGCTCAACGCGCGCACGCTGGTGATGATTGATGACGAAGCTACCACCGGCAACACCTTTATTAATCTGCTCGAAGCGCTGCGCAACGACGGCGGCTTAAAGCAGATCGAGCAGGTTATCGCCGTCACGCTCACCGACTGGAGCGGCGATGCGTTACCCGCGCGCTGTCCGGTGCCGGTGCGCACCGTATCGCTGGTGCAAGGCGACTGGCACTGGCAGCAGGATCCTGACGCCGCGCTACCGCCGATGCCAGCGGTGGCGCTTAACGATGCCGCCACCGTGCCAATAACCGGCAAACAAAGCTGGGGCCGACTCGGCATGGAAACGCCAGCGGGCGATCTTGGCCGTGCGATTCAGGCGCAGCCGGGAGAAAAAATCCTCGTGCTCGGCAGCAGCGAATTTGTCTGGGAACCCTTCTTGCTGGCCGAACGTCTGGCAGCACAAGGCGCTGAGGTGAAATACAGCTCCACTACGCGCTCGCCGATCGCCACCGGATTTGCCATCGAATCGGCTATCGCCTTCGGTGATAACTATGGTCTCGGCATCGCCAACTTCGTCTACAACGTGGCGCATCAGCAGTTTGACCGCATTTTGCTGTGCATCGAAACGCCGGTCGACAGCGTGGATCCGCTGTTAACCACGGCACTGGCCAGGGTTGCGCCACAGGTGGAGGTGATCAGCTATGAATAAACCGGTGATTTTTTCCGACCTCGACGACACGCTATTTCAGACGCGCCGCAAAATGGTGGACGAGCTGGATCTTGGGCCGTTCCGCACCGGCGCGCTCGATCTCAGCCTGCAGCCGCGCAGCTTTATGACCGAAGAGCAGTCGATGCTGGTTGACTGGATGATCGAGCAAGCCGATTTGATCCCGGTCACCGCGCGCGGCACCGAAGAGATCGCGCGCGTGCAGATCCCTTTCCGTTCGTGGGCGGTGACCACGCACGGCGCGGTGATCCTCAATCCGCAAGGTGAGGAAGATGCCGCATGGCGCGCGCACATGCTGGAAAAACTGACGCCGTACGGCCCGGCGCTGCTCTCGATGCAGCAGGCGATCACCGATCTGATGGCAGAGCGCGACATCAACGGCTGGGCGCGCATCAACTATGAATATGGCGTCACGCCGATCTATCTGGTGATGAAGCACCGCGACAGCACGCGCCTCGAAGAGCTTTACGCCATCGCCGATGAGATCGAGCAACGCTTCCCCACCGCCGGCTATTACATCCATCGCAACAGCAACAACGTCGCCTGGCTGCCAAACGTGGTGGAAAAAGGCTTAGCTGTCAGCTACCTGCTGGAAAAATTGCGTCACGAGCGCGGCGTTTTCCCGGTGATTGGCCTCGGCGACAGCCTCAGCGATCACCGCTTTATGAAGCTGTGCAGCTGGTACGGCATTCCACGCCAAAGCCAGTTTGCCGAGCGCATCAACCAATCCATATTCGGAGAACAATCAAATGGTGAATAACCTGCCTTTCTCTGGATCGTACCAAGCCGGCGACGTCGAATTCCTGCTCAAGCCGGTCGAGATCGACATGACGCCGGTGGAGCAAAAAGAGCAGCTGATCCAATCCGGCGCGCGCCACTATTCCGAGATGTTGAGCCAGGAACCGGAACCGACGCGCTGGCACCTTGAGCTGTTTTCTCGCGCACTTGACGCAGGTGCCGGACGCCTGGCGAAAGAAGTCACCATGCTGGCGCGGACGTTGGCACACCAGTTTGGCGACACGCCGATTGTGCTCGTAAGCCTGGTGCGCGCAGGCGTGCCGCTCGGCGTGATGCTGCAACAGGCGCTGCGCGCGATGGGCCGCGAATCCTACCATTACGGCATCAGCATCATCCGCGATCGAGGCATTGATCAGGCTGCGATGGAGATCATCGAAGCTCGCCACGGCACCGCAGGCATTGTGTTCGTCGATGGCTGGACCGGCAAAGGCGCCATCACCGGCGAGCTGATCCGCAGCCTCGAACATCGTCCCGGCTATCCGGCGCAACCGCGCTTAGTGGTGCTGGCCGATCCTTGCGGCAAGGCGTGGCTTTCGGCCAGCGATGATGACTGGCTGATCCCGTTTGGCATTATGGGTGCGCCGGTGTCGGGCTTGATCTCGCGCTCGTTGTGGTCTGAAGCAGGCTTGCACGGCTGCGTGCAGTGCGACCATCTGGCGCAATACGATTGCAGCCAGCAGCTGGTGAACACCGTGGCGGAATACGCGCGATCGCTGGATGTCAGCGCCCTGCCCGCTTGCCAGCAGGATCCACAACATCAACAACAACTTGTGGCGCAAAGTGAAGCGGTGATCGCCATGCTGGCGGCGCGTTATCAGGTGAACAGCATCAACCGCATCAAGCCGGGCATCGCCGAAGCCACGCGCGCCGTGCTGCGCCGCGTGCCGGATCAGGTGCTGGTCCGTTCGGTTGACGATCCCGACGTGGCGCTGCTGGTCTATCTTGCCCAACAAAAAGGGCTGACCATCACAGAAGCGGGAGCCGATCTTGGGCAATACCGCGCCGTGACGATAATCAAAAAGGTGCTGTGATGAACGGCCGTCTCTCTCCGTGGCGTTTGGGCGCAACGCTGTATATGCCGGCGGTGCGCAGCGATATCGTCGATGCCATTCTGCATAATAAAATCAGCGGGTTGCGCTCGCTGGTGATCTGCCTGGAAGATGCGGTCAGTGATGCGGATTTGCCGCAGGCGCTGCACAATCTCCAGCAAAACCTACAGGTGTTGAATGCCGAACAGCGCGCCAATGGTAACGCGCAGTGGCCGCTGGTTTTTATCCGTCCGCGTAACAGCGAGATGGGCGCGTGGCTGGTGGAAAACCTTAACCTCAGCGCAATAGACGGTTTGGTGCTGCCGAAATTCACCGCCGATTCCTTACCGCTGTGGTGGCAGATTCTCGAACCGAGCCATCTGTGCATGATGCCGACGCTGGAAACCGAAGAAGTTTTCGACGTGGTGGCGATGCGTGAACTGGCCCTCACGCTGCAAAACCATGCCTGCCGCGAGCGCGTGATCGCCCTGCGCATCGGCGGTAACGATTTGATGAATGTGCTTTCGCTGCGTCGCTCGCGCCATTTCACGCTGTATGACAGCCCGATGGGTTACACCATCAAAATGCTGGTGGCGGTATTCGCGTCGCGCGATTTTGCGCTGACCGCGCCGGTGTGCGAGCACATCGACGATCAGCAGATTATGGATCAGGAACTGGCGCTGGATATCGCGCACGGATTGGTGGGCAAAACCGCCATTCATCCGAGCCAAATCGGCAAGATTCAGGAGATGTTGATGGTTTCCGCCAGCGATCAGGCGGATGCCTTCCGCATCCTCAACTCAAGCCAGGCAGTATTTAAATCGCAGGGCGCGATGTGCGAACCGGCAACGCATCGCCGCTGGGCCGCCGCCATCCTGGCCCGCGCGCAGGAATATGGCATAGCACCCGATACCCGCTCGGACGGCGCATTGATGCTGGTAACCTGACAAACCCCGTAGGGTGGGCATTCATGCCCACCGCTTTACCACCAAATCACAAACCAGACGTAAGAATTTTCGCACCCTATTTACCTGATATTTAAATACCCTCTGATACTGTCGAAAACCGTTTGCCAGGAGGGCGATACAGACCATTGACCACTAACGCAGGCCTCAATCGACCATGCAACTCAGTACCCGACAGACACGCGTATTCATGCTCGCCTCACTGCTCAGCAGCGGCAAACCAGTAGCATCGAGCCGCATTCTCGCCTCGCTCGACTGCTCCGAACCCACGCTGACGCGCGCGCTAAAAGAGCTACGTGAATCCTGGTCTGCGGAGATCAAATACAGCCGCCTCACCCATTGCTACCAACTTACTGAACCCGGCAAACTCGACAAGAAAAGCCTGCGCCATATTAATGAAGCGCTCAAACTCAATGCCGAACTGCAACAGAGCGAAACTGTCAGCCGGGTATTTCTGGATAAAGAGAAAAAGAAAGCGGTGTCACTGTCGTTGCGTATGTCTGTTTTGAGGAAGATTGATCAGGTTGTGCGGTTGAGTGAAACGACAAGAAGTGATGCGGTGGAGATGCTGGTTGAGAGTGGGTTAGATGAGTTAATCGAGAAGTTGATGCTTAAAAAGAACGAGTTCAAACGACAGTAATATTTCAGCAGTGGTTTAATGACGTTTATTGGCGCGATGATTTTCAACTAACTTCAGCGATGCAAACCTACCCCCTTAAATGATTAATGGACCTCATCGATCTGGATATTGTCCCCTAACCTCCCAAAACTGTTAGCGTAATCACGTTTCATCGATCGTTATTTTCATCATTAGTATTTACATCATCGCACCGCATGATTACTAACACAGAACAGCATCCCTTCGTTATTAATTTTAAATAAATCAATACTTAAAATAAAAACCTTGCACTAACCGAATCGCGTTAAGGCTCTTTTTAATATCGAGTGTAAAACCTGGTAGAAAATTGGAATCCTGTTTCATAAACTCAAATTGTTAGTTTGATTAACTATCACCCATTGTAATATCATCAGTGCCGTTGATAGGTAGAGACCGCCTTTTTATGCAGATAGTCCGCATTTGCTCGGCTAAGTAAGCAGTGCGAGCAACAACAATTCCCCGATTGAAATGGTGATTGGGTTAATGGATTAACAATGTTCAGGCGTTACCAGGAAGGTACCCATGACGTTTTCTCAAAACAACATCACAGCCAATACTCTCGATGCGCTGATGCAGGATACCTGGCTATTGGCGCTCGCGGTCCGCAATGGGCAATCGATCACGATTGATGATGCGCTCTACCAGCGTTGCTTCAATATGATTCAGCAGGTTCAGGATCAACTCACTACAGCGGGAGCACCAGCTTCTCTCTGCGAAGAAATCAAATTTGCGCACTGCGTGTTTCTCGACGAACTGATCATGACCATTCCGGAAACTGATATCGCTGTCTGGTGGAAACGCACACCTTTGCAGGGGCACTTTCTCGGGCATCTCAATGGTGGTGAGCATTTCTTTGACCGCATTAAAAAACTGCTTCGTGAACCAGCAGCAGCTGAAGCCGCCATTAGCTGCTACTACAGAATGTTGCATTTAGGTTATGCCGGAAAATACCGAGCTGAAGATAATGAGGAGCGCCAGTCGCTGATGCAGCAGCTAAAAGCGCGGTTGCCGAAACAGATTGGATCTGCCGACTCAGCGGTAATTATCCAGCGTTCAAAATATAAAACGTCTTTCTGGCAACGTTCTCCGTGGCTTATTCGCAGCAGTGTGCTGGTTGCCATTATTGTCGCCACTTTCATCATGAACGGCCATCTGCAATATCTGTTAGTCAAAGGGTAGGCTTCGGGCAAACAAATTTCAGGAAGGAATCTGTAAATGGGCAAAAAGGATTTTGTTATTAGGGGCGGCAAGACGCCGGTATATAACCACTATCAACTGAGCATCCAGACGCTGAAAAGTCAGCGTCCCGATATCCTGTTGTCGGTGCTGCGTTTTAGCGGTGAAGAGGCATTGAATACGCCGTGGAAGTACAGCATTGAACTCACCAGCGCTACACGCGATATTCCCGCCGATATTCTGATTAACAGCACGGCTCAGCTATTTTTTTATCCTGATGGCCAACCCTGGCAGTCAGTGGAACCCGCATTTTGCGCGGTGTAGTGACCGCTTTCCAGCAGTGTGAATCCTCTGCTGACGAAACACGTTATGTGATAACGCTGGAATCGCGCCTTGCGCTGCTAAAAAACAGCCTGACCTATGCCGTTTACCAGCATAAAAGCGTACCGGGTGCAGTAGAGGATATCCTTATACGCTGGGAATATTCCTCGCTGGATTATCACTTTCGCCTGAATACGCAGTATCCGATTCGCGATTTCTATATCTCATATGCGGAGAGCGATCTCGCCTTTATAGAGCGTCATCTGTCGCGCATTGGTGTCTTTTATTACTTCACCTGGGATGAAGAAAATCATCGCGATGTGCTGGTACTGGGTGACAGCGCGCAGGCCTATGGTGCTGAGCAAAGCATCGTCTTTCGCCATCCGTCAGGGTTATTTGATGGCGGCCAGGAATCACTCTGGGATATTTCAGTCAATCGCCAATCCGTTGCCGCTAGCACACGCCTTAATGATGAGTATTACCGCAACGCGCAAAATGACATGCAGGCGCGGGCGGAAACCGATCCTGATAAACCTGCGCTTACGGGAGAGCTATATCGCTACGGTGAAAACTATCAGTCGCTGGGCAAGGAGTACCAGGCTCTGCCAGAACAGGGACAGTGGTTTGTCAAACGCCGTCAGGAACGCCTGATAACCGAGCAGGTCACTTTCGACGGTATGAGCAACGGCATGGATATCCGTCCGGGCATGGTGATCTCGCCACAAGTTAAAGAGTGGCCGGATGCGCCGGATGGCCTGCTGGTGGTCTCTACCTCATCAACCCGTATTTCGCGCGATACCGCCTATGTTATACGCTTTACCGCCGTGCCCATTCGCTCACAAAGCACTTATCGCCCACCGCTGAAAAGCTGGCCGCACATTGCAGGCACGCTGCTGGCTCGCGTCACCAGCCCGGTAGAAAATGCGCAATATGCAGAACTTGATGAACATGGCCGTTATCGGGTGCGCTTTCAGTTCGATCTGAACGAAGCCTGGCAATCTGGTTTTGAAAGCGTACCGGTGCGGCTGGCGAAGCCTTATGCAGGCAATGTCTATGGCTGGCACTTTCCGCTGATAGCCGGAACGCAGGTGATGATTGCCTTCACCAACGGCGATCCTGACCGACCTTATATTCTCTGCTCGGTACATGACTCTCGCCATGAAGATCATGTCAATCTCTATAACTATCAACGCAATGTGCTGAGAACTCCGGCGAATAACAAACTCCGATTTGAGGATCGCCGTGGATATGAGCATGTCAAACTGTCGACGGAATTTGGCGGTAAGAGCCAACTCTCACTCGGACACATTGTCGACAGTTCTCGTAGCAAGCGCGGCGAAGGATTTGAACTGCGCACAGACAGCACCGGTACGCTGCGAGCCGGTAAGGGCCTGTTCCTGACGGCAGATGCGCAGACCACTGCGACCGGGCCAGTGCTGGAAATGAATTCAGCGGTAACTCTGGTGAAAGGTGCAATTAGCCAGATGAGCGACTGGCAGTCGATCACTCAGTCTCACCATAATCTCCAGCCTGATGCCACGCATCTCAGAGCTTATCTGGCCGCCGTCGACCAGCTCAAATTCCCTGCCATGTTGCTGAGTGCACCGGAAGGGATTGGCGTTGTCAGCCCCAAAAGTATCCTGCTGAATTCAGGCAGCACTCTGCATCTGCAAAGCCAGACAGAAACCAGCATTGCCAGTGGCAAACGCATTCAGGTCAACGCCAGCCAGGCGATTTCTTTCTTGTCACAACAGGAAGGGATTCGCATGGTGTCGGGGCAAGGTCCGCTGACGGTGGAATCGCACGGCGATACCCTGGGGCTGACGGCGATGAAAGATATCAGCGTGCAAACCGTTCAGGGTGAACTGCGCCTGACTGCGAAAAACGGCATTGTGCTGGGTTGCGGCGGCGCAACCATCAGGATTACGCCGCAGGGTGATATCCAAATCCATTCACCGGGTAAAACCAGCATCCGTGGCGTCCATGCCTGGAATTCTCCTGCCAGCGAAGAAACAACGCTGCCAGATCTGCCTAAATCCGTGTGCAAAGAGTGCCTGAAAAAAGCGCAGGAAGCCGCGCTTGCTTTCGCGCCAAGGGGATAACCATGACGGACATGAATATGGGTGCAGGATGGTTGAAACAGGCCACCGCGCTTTGCACTGCTGCCGGACAAGATTATATCGATGTGCTGGTTGATCAGGCAGGCACAACACAGCCGCTGCAGCAGGCACTGAACCAGATTAACCCGCCATTACGCTGGTTTGAGCTGTTTGCGAATACGCCGGAAGCGGCAACGCCAGAGTATTCACCGCTGGTGATGCGATTGCATTTTAACGTCAGCAGCCACCAGCGCTGGCTGGAACAGCTGATTGAGCACTTTTCCACAACGCCGCGTTTGACCTTGCTGATATCGCCACTGGCATTTGACCTGCTGAGTAGCCATTTGCAGGCACTGTCACAGGTTCACTGGGAAGAGCAAACCGGCTTACTGCGCTACTACGACAATCGCGTTTTTCCTTCGTTACTTGAGCATGTCCTGACGCCAGAGCAGCAGGCGGCTTTCACCGATATTGCGCTGTTCTGGAGCTGGCGGGATCGTGATGACGAAGTGGTGTGGAAAACCGGAAGCTGGAACCCGGGCAGACAACTTGCTGATGCACCGGAGATGAACCGCATTAGTGATGCGCAGGTTGAGCTGATGGGATGTATTAGTGATGCCGAGGCGCTGATGTTGAAAACCAGCGAACCATGTTCCTCAAAAGAAGCGAAATATGCACGATGCCTGCAGATAGCAATGCTGGCAAGTCAGGCTGGATATCTGGGAGATCTATTGGCATTCACGGAGCATCGACAATGAGTGATACAACCAAGCTGTTAAAAACAATTATTTTCAGTGCCGTGGTTATTTTAGCTGCTTGTGATCAATCAGGAGCTAATGAATATAGCGGTGGGAACTTAGGGGCAATTAACCATGTTCCCGGACAAAGTATTAATTGGTTCAAGGTAAATGACTATCGCGTACCCGGAACGGGTGGCGGTTATTGCTGCATTATGCTGCCAAATAAATGGCGTCCAAACCTGACCGCTCATATTGAGTGGGAAATCGATCCCAATCCTCGTGAGAAAATTCCGCGATTAAAAGAAGGCGTGGGTTTTGAACCAAAAGCTTTGGCACAGCATGAAGCCAAATACCGTCGATATAGTGCTGATGTGCCCATTCCTGAATACGACGATGCATGTGGTTTAACTGTACACTTTTTAACATGTCAGAAAGTAAAAGTGACGGCCTCATGCCTGTCGCCGTCTTTGCCTGATTACCCGATTAAAGAACCGACCGACATGCAGGAGCCTGCAATATGTCAAAAATAAAAACCAGAGCTAATGTTTGGGCTCCACCGCTTTTTCCAGAAAATGGACGCATTCCAGTTACCCATAAGGCGGTCATCGACAATTATCTACTGCAAAAGCGGGAAGAAGAGCAGTATCTGCAACAATTCAATGCGCAAACTGAACGACGTAACGGCGCGGGGTTTACTTGCTCGCAAAGCCTTCATATCAGTTTTTTCTTTGATGGAACGGGCAATAACGAAGATAACGACACCAATCATTCCAGTCCAACGCATCCCACAAACATCGCCAAGCTATATCATGCTACTTATGATAAGACGGCAGAGAGCGAAGGATATTATCGCTACTATATGCCAGGTGTGGGAACTGCATTTCCGGAAATAGGTGAAATGAACTACAGCAGCGCTGGATTAGCCTATGCCACTGGCGGTGAAGCCAGGATTAACTGGGCTTTACTCCATCTGGCAGACGCATTAGTTTATGCCGTAACTAACGTTCATATCCAAGATGAGGTCATTGCCAAAAAAATTTCTGGAATAGCTGCCGATTGGCCATTTGATAATCCTCAAAGTCGTAAAGCTGCTTTTTACTCCTTCCTGAATGCTGATATTAGGGCGAAGGTTGCTACGGCCAAACCTAAGCTGCTTAAGATAAAACTATTTATCTACGGTTTTTCTCGTGGTGCGGCAGAGGCACGTACTTTCGTGAATTGGCTGACAGATCTATTTGAATCCCCAAAGGGTGCAGATAAACCTGATCAAGCGATACTTGGCATCCCTTTAAGCATTGAGTTCTTAGGTCTGCTGGATACTGTGCCATCCGTGGGGATTGCCCATATTGCACCTCTGGTCGATGGGCACATGGGATGGGCCAACAATACGCAGTTGCTGCCTAATGAAAAACGTTTTCCTCATTTAATTAAATGCTGCCGCCATTTTGTTTCCGCGCACGAGCAACGCCTCTGTTTTCCTCTGGATTCGGTATGCCGTCCTGGCGGTGGATACCCTCCTGCCACGCAGGAAGTTATTTATCCTGGTATGCACTCCGATATTGGTGGTGGCTATCCGCAAGGCGATCAAGGCAAGGGACAGGCTGGTAAAGATAGTGACGACCCCAATTATTCGGGGAACCTGTTATCGCAGATTATTTTGCATGATCTCTATGCTGCGGCATATGCAGCAGGTGCACCGCTGATGGTGCCTGAAGACTTTATTCCTCAAGAGTTGCTTCAGAAAAAGCCATCCCGGATTATGTCTACAGATACTGAAAAGGAGTTTGCCGTTAGTAATTCCTTGATTCAGCGTTTTAATGCCTGGCGACAAACCATCCTGTCTGAAAAAGATCAGACCAGCCTCGACCAACAATGCACTATTGATGAGGGTTATATCCCACATCTTCTCTCGCAATCTCTGGATGACGCCGTTGCCGATCAAATTGGCTTGATCACCGCATGGCGCATTGGTCGCTATGCTAACGGCAGCTATGCCAGCCAACCTTTTTATCTCAATGCTACACAGCATTCAAAAGAAATGCTGGAGCAGACAAAAAAAGTGCGTGAGGAAAAGGCGCAAAAGATTGAATACTTACGCAAAGCGGCAAAATTGAACCCTGCGCTTAAAGATGCTGGAAAGATGCTTAATCAGGCGGGCCCGCCTGATTTTGAACCACTGATAGATAAACAACAGCTTCAGGAAGCCGCAGATGAATTTAAAAATGACTACCTGAATAAGATAAGGCCGCAAAGCTGGAGTGAATTTGTTCTTAACCAAATCCCCAAAGGCATTGTATGGCTGATTAACACTGATGATGAGATCACGCAGCAGCGGCATATAAAGCAGGATGGTGAAAGGCTTTATCCGCGTCTTTTCTCCTCGAAACAGGGCACAGTCACACCCGATCCAACGATAGCGCTGGTGGTCGCGCTGTTTGACGATCAGATTCACGATTCGCGCGCCTGGTTTATGCACTCTGCGCTGGGTACACGTGAACCCTGGGGCGGCTATTTTTTCTATCGCTCGATCTATTACGGCAGCCAAAGCAATAAAGATCAGTATTTGTTCTCCATTCATCAACAGTTGATAGGCGTTCCTGTTACTAACGATGGAGCATCTTATCGCGTTAAAAATAATGCGCTCTACTATCCAGTCAGCAGCACGGGCAACGCTGAAGTGCAGAATATCCTCCCGACCACGAGGGTAGATAAGCCCGTTCCATTCTGGACGGTTATTGACAATGCAACTGGCAAAGCTATTCCACTTCAGGACGGTACAGCACAGTTGCTGAATCCCACTCGCGAGCCGGGCACATTAGTCTCCCATGCAAGCCAGCAAATGCTCGCATCACAACACCAGGCCATGATGGCCTCTGCCGTCGATATGCTGAAATCCTCGGGAGCGCGAGTGGTATGACACTTAAAAAACTGGTGCGCGTTGGCGATACGCTTAAACCTTACGGTGGTGAAGTGCTCAGCGGGAGCTTTGACGCGTTTGGCAAGTCGGTGGCCTGCGTCAATGACAAAGCGAAATGCAATCAGCACGGCATGACCACCATTATTCAGGGAGCAACCAACAGCACCGTAAACGGTAAAGCGGTGGCGCTGGATGGGCATAAATGTGCCTGTGGTTGCACGCTGGTCAGTTCCCTGCCGGATATGGATGTCTGCGGATGAATCAACCGCCGGTTTATGCCGATTACGCCACCATTCACCCGGCCCGCTGGCGGCGCTGGTGGGTTGCATTGCCCGTGCTGATGTTTATATCGGCGATGGGCACCATTTTGTTGTGGCCGGAGGGAAAGCCAACCCGTTCGCCGCTTTTCTGGTTCTGGACGCTGGTATTGCCGCTGCTGTGCTGGTTGCTGGCGGTGACGCTGCGCTGGCTGGTCTGGCTGCAATCTACCGATAACAGCCAGACGCACTATGCAGAAACCTCGCTGGCGCTGGATGCCTGGTGGCGAAAGCGCAGCCAGGCCTTGCCGGTTGAAGCCGTTTTATTGGTCACGCCAGTTGGAGACGACGCGTCGGA
>NZ_DAMBSA010000056.1:0-16802 GCF_032054795.1 Pantoea sp. CTOTU49201 | reverse complement strand
CGATAAGCAGCAGGATCTGTGGGTACTGAAAAAACCTGCCTGACTGGCTGGCGCCGCCATTGATGGAAATGGCGGTCATTCCGAAAAGCCGTCTTAAAATGAAGCGTTATTTCCGCGATTAATTAACTTTTAACATTATTTTTCAAATAGATAGCCAATTTTTTCTTGAGTCATTTTTTTCCTTTTCAGACTATTTCCATATTAACTCTGTCAAATAACTCCTGCATACTCTTAAACGTTGCTGCAGCTTTTCGTGACGTGCATCACGTCTCAAACGGTCCTTTCCTTGCAGCGCTTATGGCAGCACAGACTTATAAATCGCTGAAAGAATTATTCTTTCTGCTTTTCAGCGGATCACTCCTGAGCGCGTACTTGATTCTGGTCAGGCCATCTTTTACTTAAGAAAAGAGAGCAGGTTTTATGGCAAGTACTTTGATAATGAATGATGCAACCCGCTCGTGGAGCGGACTGCGCAAAAACCTCATCGCAAAAGTTGCACTTAGTTTCTCCGATTTAATAGCGTTAAATCTGGCATTGTTTTTATCTGCCGCCACCGTTCAAGGTATTTGGGGCGAACTGGATACGTTTATTCCGCCTCAGCAGATTGAATACCGGTTTATTGCCCAATTTAGCCTTTCTATTCTTTGCACCGCCTGGTTCTGGGTGCGTATGCGTCACTACACCTATCGCAAACCATTTTGGTTTGAATTGAAAGAAGTGATTAAAACCCTGTTCGTCTTCTCTCTGCTTGATCTGGCGCTGATTGCCTTTTCAAAATGGGACTTCTCGCGCATGGTTTGGGTGTTCAGCTGGACTTACGCCCTGCTGCTGCTGCCGCTGATGCGTGCCGTGGTAAAACGTGCGATCAATCGTGCAGGTCAGTGGCAGAAGGAAACCATCATTATTGGTTCCGGTAAAAACGCCATGGAAGCCTATGCGGCGCTGCAGAGCGAAGAGATCCTGGGTTACAACGTGCAGGCGTTCATTTCACTCGATGACGACCAACAGCATGAAAAAGTGAATGGCGTTCCGGTTATCACCTGGAAAGATATCAACTGGCAAACCATGGACCGTGACAACACGCAATTTATCGTCGCCACCGAATTTGAGCAGCAAGTGGTGCGCGATAAATGGCTGAAGTTTCTGTCCAAAATGAAGTGCCGTTCGATTTCCGTGATCCCAACGCTGCGCGGCGTGCCGCTGTATGGCACCGACATGTCATTCATCTTCAGCCATGAAGTGATGATCTTACGCGTCAGTAACAACCTGGCAAAACGCTCTTCACGCTTCCTGAAACGCACCTTCGATATTGTGGTGGCATCCATGCTGCTGCTGTTCCTCGGTCCGGTATTCGGTCTGCTATGTGCGATGGTGAAACGTGACGGCGGCAATGCGATTTATGGTCATGAACGCGTTGGACAAGATGGCGTGAAGTTTAAGTGCCTCAAGTTCCGCTCGATGGTGACCAACTCGCAGGAAGTGCTGCAAAATCTGCTGGCGACCAGCGAGGAAGCGCGTGCTGAATGGGATCGTGATTTCAAACTGAAAAACGATCCGCGCGTGACTAAAATTGGTAACTTCCTGCGCAAAACCAGCCTTGATGAGCTGCCACAGTTGTGGAACGTGATTCGCGGCGAAATGAGTCTGGTCGGTCCGCGTCCGGTGATTGAAGCGGAACTGGAGCGTTATGCCGGTGATGTGGATTACTACCTGATGGCGAAACCGGGCATGACCGGCTTGTGGCAGGTCAGCGGCCGTAACGACATCGACTACGATACGCGCGTTTACTTCGATTCCTGGTACGTGAAAAACTGGGCATTGTGGACTGACATTGCGATTCTGTTCAAAACCGCTGGCGTAGTGGTCCGTCGCGACGGCGCTTACTAATACCCTCGAGGCGATGCCTGTGCACTTCGGCAGGCATCGCTTTTTTTATCCCTTTCTTTTTCCCCAAAGAGTCATTACCCTTCCGGATTGTTTAACAGGTCGTCCGGTTCGTAATGCAAAAATTCACCTTAATACTTCTTAGCCTGGTGCTGCTGGCGCCGCTGGGCATTGATCTTTACCTCCCTACATTGCCGCAAATCGCCGAAGGTCTTAATAGCCCGGTGAGCCTTATCCAAATCACAATTCCCTTGTTTTTACTGGTGATGGGCATCGGCCAACTGATTACCGGTCCGCTGGTGGATAATTTTGGTCGCAAGCCGATCGCCTTGATTGGTCTGGCGCTTTACATCGTTGGCAGCGCAATAGCCGCCACCAGCACGTTGTGGCCGGTGTTCTTCCTTGCGCGCATCATTCAGGGCTGTGCCGTGTGCTGCACTGCGGTGGTGGCATTCAGTGGCGTGCGCGATCGTCTCAGCGGCGAAGATGCCGCACGCGCTTACGGCTTTCTCAATGGTGCGCTAAATATCGTGCCCGCGCTGGCACCGCTGCTTGGCGGGATTCTGGCGGAAGCCTACGGCTGGCGTATGCCGTTCTGGTTCCTGTGCGGCTATGCGGTGGTGATCGGCTTGATCGTGATGCTGTGGCTGCCAGAAACGCGTCCAGCAGACACATTGCGCGTGAAAGGTTTACCGCTGGCGCAGTACGCTGCCATCGCCCGTGAACCGCGCTTCCTTGCCTTTGCTTTTGCCAATGCCGGCGCGCTAGGCATGGTGCTGACCTATGTGTCGCTGGCACCACACGTGCTGATGACCGAAGGCGGCCTGACGCCGCTACAATTCTCATTTGCCTTTGGCGCCAATGGTTTTTGGATCATGCTGGTTAGCGCTTTCGTGAACAAAACCATTCGCAAAGCGGGACGCCCGTTCTGTCTGGCGATGGGTTTCGCCACCATGTTGATCGGCGCGATTCTGTTAATGATGGGTACCACGCTATTACCGGCAGCGTGGCAAAACCATTGGTCGCTGTACATGATTCCGGTGGCGGTTTCCGTTGCTGGCCTGGCGTTCACGGTCGGTCCCGCAACCAGCTACGCGCTGGAGCCTTATCAGCAGCAAGCGGGCGTTGCTTCTGCACTGCAAGGATTTATTCAGATGGCGTGTGGTGCAGGCGGCAGCATGGCAATCGTGGCATTGCCCGTTGCGGAAAAATCGTCACTGGCACTGATGATGCTGCTGGGTGCAGCGCTGGCTATGACCGCCTGGCGCTGCAGCAAGAAGATGCACGGTCGCGTGACCGCGCTTAAATAACCTCAACCGGAACGCGTGGCGCGAGCGCGCACATTAGCTCGTAGCCCACCGTTCCGGCGGCTTTTGCCACCTCATCGATCTTCACCTGATTGCCCCACAGCTCAACCTTCGAACCGATACCGGCCTGCGGGCAAGGTTCCAAATCGATCATCATCATGTCCATGGAGATGGCGCCCAGCGTTTGCGTGCGGATGCCATCCACGCTGACTGGCGTGCCGGTTGGCGCATGTCGCGGATAGCCATCGGCGTAACCGCAGGCGACAATACCGATACGCTGCGGGCCGCTGGCGTGATAGCGATAACCATAACCCACGCCTTCACCGGCGTTCAGCTGCTGCACACCAATGATTTCGCTATTGAGCGTCATTACCGGCTGCAAACCGGTGCTGGCGATATCGTGCCAGTTGCCGCTCGGTGACGCGCCGTAGAGAATAATGCCGGGACGCACCCAGTCAAAATGCGCTTCAGGATGCCACAGCGTAGCCGCTGAGTTAGACAGGGAGCGCGGGCAACCGAGCCCTTCCGCCGCCCGTTCAACGCATTTCATCGGCTCAACTAATCCTTGCGGATTCTCTGCATCGGCAAAGTGCGCCATCAACGTCATTTCACCGACGTTCGGCATAGCGCGCAGTTTTTGCCACGCCGCATGCGCCTGCTCAGGACGGAAACCAAGCCGGTTCATGCCACTGTTGATTTTGAGGTAAACATCGACCGGTGCCGACAGCTGCGCTTTTGCCAGCGCCTGAATCTGCCAGTTGCTGTGTACGCTGGTGGTGAGGCGATAGCGATCGATCAGCGCTAAATCGTCAGCATGGAAGAAGCCTTCCAGCAGCAGGATCGGCTTTTTCCAGCCCTGCTCCCGCAGCAAGATCGCCTCTTCCATATTCAGCAGCGCAAAGCCGTCGGTTTCGGCCAGACTTTGCCACACGCGAGCCACACCGTGACCATACGCATTGGCTTTCACCACCGACCAGACGCGTGATTGCGGTGCCGCCTGGCGTACGACAGCCAGATTATGACGCAGTGCCTGTTGATTGATGGTGGCACCGGTTGGACGTGACATGCTTCTACTCTCCCTGAGGTCTCAGCGCGCCGCGCTGGCGTTACGCAGCGGCGAAGAATGTGGTTCAAAACCTGGCAGGTAGCGCAGCACTGACAAATCATCTGCGGCAATCGCCGGTTTCTGGCCGGAAATTAAATCAGCCAAAAGCTGACCGGAACCACAAGCCATCGTCCATCCCAGCGTACCGTGCCCGGTATTGAGATAGAGATTGGAGAGCGGCGTGCGCCCGACAATCGGCGTACCGTCTGGCGTCATTGGACGCAATCCGGTCCAGAACGTGGCCTGTTCGACAAATCCGCCTTCAGGATAGAGATCGCGGACCACCATCTCCAGCGTTTCACGTCGTGCCGGCAACAGTTTGGTGTTAAAACCAACAATTTCTGCCATGCCGCCTACGCGAATGCGGTCGTCAAAGCGCGTTACCGCCACTTTGTAGGTTTCATCGAGGATGGTGGAAACCGGTGCAGCGTCGGCATTCTTGATCGGGATGGTCAGCGAATAACCTTTCAGCGGATAAACCGGGATGGAGAGAATGTCTTTCAGCAGCGCGGTGGAATAGGAACCGAACGCCACCACGTAAGCATCGGCTTTGATCACCTCATCGCCACACTTCACGCCATAAATACGATTGCCCTCGCGCAGCAACTGATCAACCGACGTGTTGTAGCGGAAGGTCACGCCCGCCGCCGCAGCCATTTCTGCCAGGCGCTGAGTAAACAGCTGGCAGTCGCCGGTTTCGTCGTTAGGGAGACGTAAACCGCCGGTGAGTTTATGCGCCGTCGCCGCCAGCGCGGGTTCGACATTTTTCAGCTGATGCGCTTCCAGTAACTCATAGGGAACGCCCGCATCGCGCAGCACGGCGATATCTTTGCTGGCGCTTTCGAACTGTTGCTGCGTACGGAACAGCTGCAGCGTGCCGCCCTGACGACCTTCATAGGCGATGCCGGTGCTGGCACGCAGTGTTTTCAGGCAGTCGCGGCTGTACTCCGCGATACGCACCATCCGGCTTTTATTCTCTTGATAGTGCTGCATGTCGCAGTTACGCAGCATATTCCACATCCATTCCAGCTGGAACTTACTGCCATCGAGACGAACCGCCAGCGGCGCGTGACGCTGGAACATCCATTTGACCGCTTTCAGCGGAACGCCCGGCGCCGCCCAGGGCGCGGCATAGCCCGGTGAGATCTGCCCCGCATTACCGGCGCTGGTTTCCAGCGCGGCGGCAGGCTGACGATCGATAACCGTGACCTCATGTCCGGCCTGCGCCAGATACCAGGCGCTCGCCACGCCTACAACACCACTACCAAGAATTACTACGCGCATAAGCCCCTCGTCGCAGCAAAAGAATAATTAACTATTAACCAAGCCCAAGACAGCATAACCCGACCGCCACTTAAATCTTACATTCGACCGACTTATTTCACATGTTTTTTACCTGGCTGCACACTGAAATCATGCAACTGCGGCAAAATCAGGATTTTTTATGCCTTAAATCCCTTAATCAGCAATTTATTATGCGGAAGGCAGCGGTTTTGACTTTTTTCAGGAGAAAGCGCCGCAGTCATACAATCCACTTATAAACAGAGCATTATTCTGTCAAATAAAACAAAACCAACACTTGTCATCAGTATCGGCTTAACTAACGCTTTTTGAATGATTTTCTGCCAAAAGAATTCGATTGAGATTCAGTTTCGGATAGGCGACAGTGGACTATCATTGAAGTGTTCGCTCAGTTTTATTGGGCCATCTTTACTCAGGATGAGGCCTTAAACGATCGTGACAGGTAATTCCTGCCGCTTGCAAAACAGAGGTGCGCTATGACGACAATCTTTGACGAGCCAACCCGCAACAGTAAACGACTCAGTGATGGTCCCGACTGGACCTTCGAACTGTTGGATGATTATCTGGCGGAAATTGACCGCGTAGCCAAAAGTTACGGACTGGAAACCTATCCGCACCAAATTGAAGTGATCACATCCGAACAGATGATGGATGCCTACTCCAGCGTGGGTATGCCGATCAACTATGCACACTGGTCGTTCGGCAAGAAATTCATTGAAACGGAACAGCGCTACAAGCACGGTCAGCAAGGCCTGGCGTATGAAATCGTCATCAACTCCAATCCGTGTATCGCCTATTTGATGGAAGAGAACACCATGACCATGCAGGCGCTGGTGATGGCGCACGCCTGTTACGGTCACAACTCGTTCTTCAAAAATAACTATCTGTTCCGCAGTTGGACCGATGCCAGTTCTATCGTGGATTACCTGCTGTTTGCGCGGAACTATATTACCGACTGTGAAGAGCGCTATGGCGTGGAGGAAGTTGAGCGGCTGCTCGATTCCTGCCATGCACTGATGAACTACGGCGTGGACCGCTACAAACGTCCGCAGAAAATTTCGCTGCAGGAAGAGAAAGCTCGCCAGCAAAGCCGCGAAGAGTATTTGCAGAGTCAGGTGAATACGCTGTGGCGTACGTTGCCGCGTAAAGAGAAGGAGTCGGTGCACGTTGAGGCATCCCGCTACCCTTCTGAACCGCAGGAAAACCTGCTCTATTTCATGGAAAAAAATGCGCCGTTGCTGGAATCCTGGCAACGTGAAGTACTGCGCATTGTGCGCAAGGTCAGCCAGTATTTTTATCCGCAGAAACAGACGCAGGTAATGAATGAAGGCTGGGCCACGTTCTGGCACTACACCATCCTTAATCATCTGTATGACGAAGGCAAAGTGTCGGAACGCTTTATGATGGAGTTCCTGCACAGCCACACCAACGTGGTGTATCAGCCGCCGTATAACAGTCAGTGGTATAACGGCATCAACCCGTATGCACTGGGCTTTGCGATGTTCCAGGACATCAAGCGTATCTGTCAGACGCCAACCGAAGAAGACCGCTACTGGTTCCCAGACATTGCTGGTTCCGACTGGCTAAAAACCATGCATTTCGCCATGCGTGAATTTAAGGACGAGAGCTTTATCAGCCAGTTCCTGTCACCAAAGGTGATGCGTGATTTCCGCTTGTTCACGGTGATGGATGATGACCGCAACAATTTCCTCGAAATTGCAGCGATCCATGATGAAGCGGGTTATCGCGCCATTCGTCAGCAGCTGTCGGCGCAGTACAATCTGAGCAATCTGGAACCTAACATTCAGGTCTACAACGTAGATTTACGTGGCGACCGCTCACTGACGCTGCGTTATGTGCCGCAACAGCGTGCGCCGCTCGATAAGAGCCGCAAAGAAGTGTTGAAGCATGTGCATCGTTTGTGGGGCTTTGATGTGATTCTGGAGCAGCAGAATGAAGACGGCAGCGTCGAGTTGCTGGATCGTTCACCCGCGCGCGGCCCAACGCTATAAAGCAAAAAACCGGACTGTTGAGGTCCGGTTTTTCTTTTATCGCTTGCTGGCTAAATCGTCCGGCATACTTTTCTGCATCTTGTGCCAAATCTCACCGCTGCGGCGACCATATTCACGCACGCTATCGACAATCTGCTCCTGCGACGGGTTGGCCACGCACAGATCAGCCAATTGGCGATAGAAGTTACGCGCCAGCTCACGCGCTTCCAGACTGGAGAAGTAGTGACGACCAACGCGGGTATACAAGCCTTTCAGACCGTTCAAAATCAGACCATAAATTGGATTGCCCGAAGCAAACGCCAGCCCACGGAACACGCGATAATCCAGCTCGGTATAGGCTTCGGCTTTATCTTCCTCGATCAGCGCATTCTCCAGCACTTCACGCGCTTTTTCTGGATGATGACGCAGCGCGCGGCTGATAAAAATCGACGAGATGTTGGTGCGCACCGACAGCAGATTATCAATCAACTGAGGAACGCTATCGTGATCGAGTCGGGCCAGAGTTTCGAGGATGTTTAAACCGGAGGTTTCCCAGAAATCGTTAACGCGCGTCGGTTTGCCATGTTGAATGGTCAACCAGCCATCACGCGCTAAACGCTGCAACACTTCACGCAACGTGGTGCGTGTCACGCCAATCAGTTCAGAAAGCTCACGTTCGGCAGGTAGAATGGATCCCGGCGGAAAACGACTGTTCCAGATGCTTTCAATAATATACTCTTCAGCAAATCCCGCGGGGCTCTGCGCCTTAATCACCATAGCATTTATTTCTCGTTGCTTTCTTTAACGTATTGCGACTCATCATACCAGAGCGGCTATAGCGGAAATAGCCTGCCAACCGATTAAAAGCGCGCGCTGGCGCAAAATTCAGCCGTGAATTCAGAGGAAATTCCCCGGTCAGGCACACGTTTGCGCTGCGTCTGCAGCTTGCGCTCTTCGGGTCATGCGCTCAACAGACACTTTTTTGGCCTCAACGCGACTTAAGTCATTTTTGTACATGATTTTTTCCCCTTACCTGGCTGGCACGGTTGCGCTTTTGGTTTACACTGCGAAACATTAACGGTTACAGGAAAAGCAATATGTTGCGATATTTGAATCAATGCTCGCGTGGACGCGGTGCCTGGCTTCTGCTGGCCCTGACGGCGTTGGCGTTTGAATTGACGGCGTTGTATTTTCAGCACGTGATGGGGCTGCAACCCTGCGTAATGTGTATTTATGAGCGTTGCGCGCTGTTCGGCGTGATGGGCGCGGGCATTGTGGGTGCTCTTGCGCCGAAAACGCCGCTGCGCTGGGCGGCGATTCTCATCTGGATCTACAGCGCGATTGAAGGCACCCGCCTCTCTTATGATCACACCATGATTCAGCTGCATCCCAATCCGTTTGTCACCTGCGACTTTGCCGCACGTTTCCCAACCTGGTTACCGCTGGATAAATGGTTGCCTTCCGTATTCGTAGCGAGCGGTGATTGCGCTGAGCGCGGCTGGACCTTCCTGACCTGGAGCATGCCGCAGTGGATGATTGTGATTTTCGGCGCTTATCTGCTGGTGGCGCTGCTGGTGTTGATTGCACAACCCTTCAAACCGAAACGCCGCGATCTTTTCGGACGTTAAGCACAAACAAAACAGGCAGCCTTAGCTGCCTGTTTTATGTCTAACCGTTGCGATCCGGTCGATCGATTATATGCTCTTCCCAATCCCGCACTTCACTCTCACGCACCGCAATAAAACGCACGGAAATGCGCTGCGCATGCATCGCCTTTTTAGAACCGGCGATCAGCGGATGCCAGGCTGGCAAGGTTTTCCCTTCCCCTAACACGCGATAGGCGCAGGTGCGCGGCAGCCATTCAAAACTGGTGAGGTTTTCACGCGTCAGCTTGATGCAATTCTCTTCCAACTCAAAACGATGCTCGTAGTTACGACACTGGCAGGTTTTGATATTCAGCTGATTGCAGGCCACGTTGGTAAAGTAGATTTCGTCGGTGTCCGCATCCTGCAACTTATTCAGGCAACATTGGCCGCAGCCGTCGCACAGGGATTCCCACTCTGCGTCGTTCATTTGGTCAAGGCGTTTAGTCTGCCAGAAAGGTTGTTCAGTCATGATGGCGGTCCGGGTTAGCAAAGAGACCGCACCTTATAAAGGTTCAGGTGCGGTGATGCAAGTTTTACAGAACGCGCGTCGAAATACCGTGACCGGCCAGCGTGATTTCCAGCTTATCGCCAGAACGCATCGGGCCAACTCCTTCAGGCGTCCCGGTCAGCACCACATCGCCCGCGCGCAGGGTGAAATACTGGCTCATATAGGCAATCAGCGGCAGAATTTTGTGGATCATATCGGCGGTCGTGCCGTGCTGGCGCACTTCGCCGTTAACAATCAGCTTCAGTTCGGTGTCCTGAGGATCGCCGCTAAACTCAGAAACGGGAATAAAACCCGACAGCGGACACGAGTTATCGAAACCTTTGGATTTTTCCCACGGTTGGCCCGCTTTCTTCAAACCGGCCTGTACGTCGCGTAAGGTCAAATCCAGCGCGACGCCATAACCGGCAATCGCCTTCGCCACGTGCTCTTCGCTCGCCTGCTTCAGCGTTGAGCCAATCAGCACCGCCAGCTCCACTTCATGATGCACTTCACCAAAATTTGCCGGAATCGACAGCGGCTGGCGCAGATCGCACACCGCAGTTTCCGGTTTGATGAACACCACCGGTTCGGTTGGCGTGGCACTTCCCATTTCCTTTATGTGCTTCGCATAGTTGCTGCCGACGCAAACCACTTTGCTGACCGGATAATCCAACAGAGCGCCCTGCCAGTTACGATGCTGATACATGCTATTCCCCTGCTTTGGTTGTGTTTGTCGCCAGTGCATCTGGCGATGAAGTCTGGCTCAGTGCCGGAACGCGGCAGGCTGAGGTGGAATATATTAGCGGGTTTATGGCGGCAGGCGTGGCGGAAATTGTCAAAAGTCGTTAATCGTATACAACAAAATCAGCTAAACGCTTTGAAAATTGCCCGCAATAAAAGGTTAAAGCGGGCAGTTAATTAACGCAAATAGCACTGATTATTTCTACAGGATATATTTACAGATGAATCTGAATTAATCTTTTTTACCCTGATCGAGATGAATGTTGAGCAGACTTTCAACCGGTGGTGGAATTTGCAAATAATAGCCGTGCTCGCTTAAACCTTGCTTAACTTTATTGATATCCGCGTTAGCCAGCTTGTCGCGCTTATCCAGCGACAACACCATTGCCAGCTGGGGTTTGCCGAAGCCACGCAGCAGTTCTTCCGGTACCCGTGAGAAATCGTCTTTTTTTTCAACATACAGATAAGTCTGTTCACGTTGCGGGCTTCTGTAGATCACACAAAACATATTTTTTACTCGAATTAACCGATGGCGTCACTTGCCTGAATATAGCAGTAACTATAACATGCTTGCAGAACTTCGAATATTGACCGTTTGATGTTATTGCCGATTTTATCGACGTACATTTAAGGGTCGTAAAACAGGACTGAGTCAGCACAGATGTCGCAAACGCCAATCGAATTCAAGGGAAGCAGTTTTACCCTGTCAGTCGTTCATCTGCATCATTCGCAACCCGAGGTGATTCGTCAGGCGCTACAGGACAAAATCGATCAGGCACCTGCCTTTTTGCTGAATGCGCCGGTGGTGCTGAATGTTTCTGCGCTAACCGGCGACATTAACTGGAAACAGATGCAACAAGCGGTGATGGCGACCGGTCTGCGTATCGTCGGTGTCAGCGGTTGCAAAGATGAAGCCCTGAAAAAAATGATTGCCCGCGCGGGTTTACCGGTGCTTTCGGAAGGTAAAGAGAGCCGCAAACAGGCTGCGGCTCCCGTGGTTGAAGCCGCGCCGGTTGTTCCAGCGGTGATCGCTGAAGCCGCCAGCAAAACCCGCATCATTAATACGCCAGTGCGTTCGGGCCAACAGATTTATGCGCGCAATGCCGACCTCATCGTCACCAGCAGCGTCAGCGCCGGTGCCGAACTGGTTGCCGACGGCAACATCCATATTTACGGCATGATGCGCGGTCGCGCGTTGGCCGGCGTCGGTGGACAACGCGACAGCCAGATTTTTTGCACCAACCTCGCCGCAGAGTTGGTCTCTATTGCCGGGGAATATTGGATGATGGATCACATTCCGGCGGAATTCTTTGGTAAAGCGGCGCGTCTGAGTCTCAAAGATGGCGCGCTGACCATTCAGACACTTAATTAAGCCCCTTTTCTTTCGTTAAGGAAATCAACATTTATGGCACGCATTATTGTAGTTACATCGGGTAAAGGGGGCGTTGGCAAGACCACGTCAAGCGCGGCCATCGCCACCGGCTTAGCGCAGAAAGGCAAAAAAACTGTCGTCATTGATTTCGATATCGGCCTGCGTAACCTCGATTTGATCATGGGCTGTGAACGTCGCGTGGTGTATGACTTTGTCAACGTCATTCAGGGTGATGCGACGCTGAATCAGGCGCTGATTCGCGACAAGCGCACAGAGCAACTTTACATTCTCCCAGCTTCACAGACGCGCGATAAAGATGCGCTGACGCGTGAAGGCGTTGAGAAAGTGCTGAACGATCTGGCGGCGATGGAGTTCGACTTTATCGTCTGCGACTCACCAGCAGGTATCGAAACCGGCGCGCTGATGGCGTTGTACTTCGCCGATGAAGCCATTATCACCACCAACCCGGAAGTCTCTTCAGTACGTGACTCCGACCGTATTCTTGGCATCATCTCTTCGAAATCCCGTCGTGCAGAGAACAGCCAGGATCCGGTGAAAGAGCATCTGCTGCTGACCCGTTACAATCCCGGCCGCGTAACGCGAGGCGATATGCTGAGCATGGAAGACGTGCTGGAAATTCTGCGCATTCCACTGGTTGGCGTCATCCCGGAAGATCAATCTGTCCTGCGCGCCTCTAACCAGGGTGAGCCGGTGATCCTCGACGCAAACGCTGACGCCGGTAAAGCCTATGCTGATACCGTAGATCGCCTGCTTGGCGAAGAACGCCCCTTCCGCTTTATTGAAGAAGAGAAGAAGGGTTTCCTTAAACGCCTGTTCGGGGGATAACCAATGGCATTACTTGATTTCTTTTTATCCCGTAAGAAGAACACAGCCAATATAGCCAAGGAAAGGCTGCAGATTATCGTAGCCGAACGCAGAAGGGGCGACAGTGAGCCCCACTATCTGCCGCAACTGAAGCGCGATATTTTGGAAGTGATCTGTAAATACGTAAAAATTGACCCGGATATGGTGACCGTTCAGCTGGATCAGAAAGGGGATGATATCTCTATCCTCGAGCTCAACGTAACGCTGCCGGAGCCGGAAGACGTTCCTAAATGATTAAAGCGGTTTCCTGATTTTCCCCTGCGGTATTGCGCAGGGGAAAATGCTCGCGTCAAAGTGCCTGCAGAATCTCGTCGATACCCGCTTTCAGCAAATCGCCCCGCCAGCCTGTCTGTAATTCAGGTGTGCGCGACGCGGTTTTCAATCCCCAATGCACACTCAGCACCTGATTGATCTGGCGACGTGATGCTAGCAGTTCCTGGCTAAAACCACTCTCTTCACTCACTTGTTGCACCAGCGCTTTAATGGCTTTGAACGCCTGCTTGTAATGCGGATGATCGATCAGATTAGGCAGCGGTGGCGGCAAGGTTGATTCATCCTGCGCCTGTGCTTCAGCCACCAGCGCCACCATCGCTTTACCGTGGAAGCGGATTTCATGGCCGTTCAGACCTAAATGATCCAGCTCACCAAGGCTGCCTGGCATAAAGCGCGCTACTTTCCACAGATTCTCTTCGCGTACCACGAAGTTCACCGCCATATCTTTTTGTCGGGCGATGTTTAAACGCCATGCCGCCAGACGCTGCAACGCCGCCAGCTGACGCGGACGCAGTTGCCACGCATTGGTGATATCGCGCCAGGCTTCTTCCGGCTGCAGCACATCGAGGCGACGCTGGCACAGCAAATTGCATTCGCTTAACGCCGCCGCCATGTTGCCGGCTTCCTCGGTTTGCGCCACCAGCTGATGGGCAATCGGCAGCAGATAGGCAACATCGGCGGCGGCATATTCGCACTGACGCTCGGTCAGCGGACGCGCCAGCCAATCGGTACGCGACTCACTTTTATCCAGCTCGATCTGGTTGAAATGCATCACCATCGAGGCAAAGCCCCACGACAGCGCCTGGCCGCTAAAAGCCGCCAGAATTTGCGTATCAATCATCGGATCGGGCAGGCATTTAAAACGATGCAGGAACACTTCCAGATCTTCGCCACCGGCGTGCAGGAATTTGGTGACCTGCTTATCCTGCAGCAGCGCCACAAACGGCGTCCAGTCACTGATATTAAGCGGATCGATCAGGATCAATTGGTCGCCATCGAACAGCTGAATCAGGCCGAGCTGCGGATAGTAGGTGCGGGTACGCACGAATTCGGTGTCCAGCGCCACGGCGGCGTGCTGGCGTGCTTTCTCGCACACGGCGGCCAGTTGGTCATTTTGGTCGATCAGGGTGTAATTCACGTTGTCTTTCTCGCTGCGGCAAACTACGCGCAGCGCTCCATGTTAAAAGCAATAAAAACGCCGGACTGTGCCGGCGTTAACCTGAGGAGAATGGCGCATTACTGCCCTTCTCGCTTCGCCTCATCACGCAATTCGCGACGCAAAATTTTGCCTACGTTGGTCTTTGGCAACTCGTCACGAAACTCGATAATCTTCGGCACTTTGTAGCCGGTGAGCTGGCGACGGCAGTGATCCAGCACCTCTTCTTTGGTCAGTGAGGGATCTTTCTTCACGATGCACACTTTAACCGCTTCGCCCGACAGATCGCTGGGAACGCCAATCGCTGCGGCTTCACGCACTTTCTCGTGCTGCATCAGCACATCTTCGATCTCGTTAGGATACACGTTAAAGCCGGACACCAGAATCATGTCTTTCTTACGATCAACGATGCGAATAAAGCCTTCGCTATCAACGGTAACAATATCACCGGTATGCAGCCAGCCATTTTTCAGCACTTCATCGGTCGCATCGGCGCGCTGCCAGTAGCCGATCATCACCTGCGGACCGCGAATACACAACTCGCCCGGTTCGCCTGGCGCCACATCTTTGTCTTCATCATCAACGATGCGCACATCGGTAGACGGCACCGGCAAACCAATGCTGCCGGTGTGACAGGTAATGTCATACGGATTCACTGACACCAGCGGCGAACATTCGGTCAGGCCGTAACCTTCCAGCAAATAGTGTCCGGTGAGTTTTTCCCAGCGCTCGGCGACCGCTTTTTGCACCGCCATGCCGCCGCCCGCTGACAGGCGCAGCGTGGAGAAATCGAGCTTATTGAAGTTGGCATCATTTAGCAGCGCATTGAATAAGGTGTTCACGCCGGTGATGGCGGTAAACGGGAACTTGCTGAGCTCTTTGACAAAGCCGGGAATATCGCGCGGATTGGTAATCAGCAGGTTGGTGCCGCCAAGATCGAGGAACAGCAGCCCGTTCACCGTCAGCGCAAAGATGTGATAGAGCGGCAGCGCGGTCACCACTTGCTCTTTGCCCGGACGCAGCAGCTTGCCATAAGTGGCTTTGGTCTGTTCCAGATTGGCCTGCATATTGCGGTGCGTCAGCATCGCGCCTTTGGCCACGCCAGTGGTGCCGCCGGTGTATTGCAGGAAGGCGAGATCGTCATTGGTTACGGTCGGGCGTTGATAAGTCATCTGTTCGCCCTGCGACAAGGCGCTGCGGAACGGCACTGCGCCCGGCAGATGGTATTTCGGCACCAGCTTTTTCACGTATTTAACGACGAAGTTCACCAGCGTGGCTTTCACCGGCGCCAGCTGATCGCCCATACGCGTTAGCATCACATGTTTGATCGGCGTTTCTGCCACCACTTTTTCCAGCGTGTGGGCAAAGTTCGAGACGATGACAATGGCGCTGGCTCCGCTATCAATCAGCTGATGCTTGAGTTCGCGTGGCGTGTAGAGCGGATTGACGTTGACCACCACCATGCCAGCGCGCAACACGCCAAACAGCGCGACGGGATATTGCAGCAGGTTTGGCATCATCAGCGCCACGCGATCGCCCTGCTGCAAACCTAATCCTTGCTGCAGCCAGGCAGCAAAGGCGCGGCTCTGCTTTTCCAGTTGCCGATAAGTCATTGGCTGGCCCATATTAATGAAAGCCACCTGATCGGCGTATTGCTCTGCTGCGTGCTCGAAAAGATCGACCAGAGAAGCGTATCGATCCGCATTAATTTCCGCAGGGACATCTGCCGGATAGCGTTTGAGCCAAACCTTATTCAAAGAATCACCCCGATAATCTTGTTGCGTAGCCATCGCCGCCTCGACAATCAATGTTGTTAACAATATTTTAACTGATTGTACCAGTTTGCCTGTTTCGGCATTTTCAGGTTGCGAAGCGCATCACTAAATTTCGCGCATCGGTTGCGCGCCCAATAAAAAGGCCCGTTCGCAAGCACCGCGACCGGGCCGTAAATAACATAATAAAAAACTTACTCGGTAAGGATTGTTTGCACCTGCGCCGGTTGGCCAAGGTTCATGCCCCAATACGGATTGGGTCCCCAATATCCCGGACGATGGCGCGTTGGGCCATACCAGATATAGGGATCGATCGGCTGCGGCGGCGTCATCACCTGTTGCGTCAGATGCCAGCGCTGATAACCGCGCACATCAATCACCACAAAGTTATAGCTGGCCTTACCAATATCCCCTTTCTCAATGCCTTTGATATTGCCCAGCACCGTGATGTATTGGTTATTCAAATCGACCGGATCGACAAAGCCGCGGATGTCGGCAAAGATGCGGCCAACCGAGGCGGCACCTAAACGCGGACGTGCGCTCTCATCCAGCGGTTGGGTGGCAATTTCCACGCGGGTTAGGCCGTTAAGATTGGTGACCTTCACCACTTTCCCGCCGAAACGTGCTTCCTGGCCGACAAACAGTTGCGGCGCGTTCATCACGCGCAGTAAATCTTGCTGTGGAAGTTCAGAACTTCCTTTAATTGAATCTGGCACCGAAACACAACCGCTGAGCAGCATTGCGCAGGCTAACAGAGCGCCAGACATCCCTTTACGACTTATTGGCATAGCACTTCTCCTGTTATTTCTCTGATTAGACTGAGCTCGCGAAGATAAGTTGCGCGCGACTTAGCGGCTGGGCAACTTTTTCCATGCCACTTC
>NZ_DAMBSA010000055.1:2822-16831 GCF_032054795.1 Pantoea sp. CTOTU49201 | reverse complement strand
GCTGCCCCACAACGGCGCGACGGCGGCAGAGACAATGAAGGTGACGCTGAAGGTGAGCCCAGACCAAACGCTGAGCGCGTTACCGCCACGAATCCCGAGTTCCTCAACGTACAGCGGCAGGAAGGGAATGATCTGACTGATGGCGAGGCCGGTAAAAAAGCAGCCAAACCAGACGGATATCAGATTAACTTTCCAGGACTCGATGGAGCGTAACATGGGCGTGGGCATCAGAAGAATGAAACGAGGGTTCAGTCTAACAATCTCATAACATTACCGGACGGCAAAACATGGCATGGGCGAAAAAACGCAGTTTTACACTGTCGAGCGTGATTCTGCTCACAGCAAATCATGTCTGAGGGCCGTTTTTTAGTGTCTTTATGTGCTGAAACAATGCTTGCCGCAAGATAAGCGCATCGCTACTGCAGGCAAACGTGAAAAAATATGTCTACACGTTACTGACAATATTCCACACCGCATCTATGTTTAAAAAACCACCAGTCATCACTGGCGACGCGCTGTCTGTTCTGGACAGTCCGCATGATTAACCTTTATTTCCCCATGCTGCCATTATCCGGCGGTGGGCATCGTTGTCTCTGCGGAGGTCAGCTATGAGAACCCAGCCAAACAGCGCCAGTCGGGCGATTACCGACTACTTCAATAGCCCAGCCTGGCATGCACCGCATGAGAGCGACATGTTGGCGGCGATCATGCGCGAACTGATGGATGACGGACAGCCTGCCACCAGCAAAGCGATTATTGCGCGCGTGATTGATAAGCTGGAATTTGAAGGGGATGAACAGCAACTGCAAAGCTATCGCAACTTACTGGCAAAACTGCTGGAATCGGGGCCGCAAAACTAGCGGCCCACGCCATTATTTTACTGTACGCAGATGGTCGGCTTCGCTGACAAACGCCTTACCGCTTTGACGCTGGTACAGGCAGAGTTCGCGCCCGACCTGATTCTTCATATGTTTTTGCGGATAGCGACCTTCCAGCAGTAGCGCATCAAAGCCCACGCTATCGTCATACTGAATCGGCTTGCCCACCACTTTCACTGACTTCAGGCCGCTGGCCTTGAGACAGCTTTGCTGCATGTTCTTGTCGTTTTGCTGCCACGCCGCTTCGCTCGATGCCTGCGCCAGCGGGCTTAACATCAGCGTTAACAGCAGCAATTTTGCACTCTTTCTCATCATCACTCCTCTATCAGCCTTACAGGCCGAAAGATAAAAAAATTCCCGCCGAAGCGGGAAGAAATAAGACGAGCATTGCATATTCGAGAGTGACGAGGAAATCTCCGTAGTGCGCAGTTATCCTCGCCCGGCGCTGTGACAGCCAGATGACAATGCAATGTCGTTTTGGTGTTATCCGCAGTACACCCGGGAAATCTTACCGCTTTGATCCGCCGCGAAATTCACCCGACGCAGATTGAAATCCATCGTTACCGCTGAATTCCACGGAATGGCACGCACCGGCACCGCGAAGCGTTTGCTGTCGAGCGTCGATAATGGCTGACCAACGTAGTTTTGATATTGCGATGCGCCGCACTGATCGGTTTCCGGATCGTGGCTGGCAGCAGCGCTGGTGTCAGGTTTGCTGGCGGACTGGCAGGCGCTGAGGACAAATAAGGCCGTTACCAGTAGCGCTTTTCCATAATGGGTCACAAGTTTCTCCTCCTGGATTAATAGACAACCGGTTTTTGAGAGTAGCAAAGCGTGACCGTTTAACGGAAATTTTTACAGCAGATTCGTCGCGGAAATGAGTTTAAAAGCACGATCTTCTTCATGTAACCGGGCATTAAACGCCGCCAGCGGCATGGGCCGGCCAAGGAAATATCCCTGCCCTTCCTCGCACGACAGCGCTTTTAACTCTTTCAGCTGTGCTTCGGTTTCAATCCCTTCTGCGGTAATGGTCAGCGCAAACGCGCGTGCCAGACCGACAATTCCCGCGACCACCGATTGCGCCTGCTGCGATTCCGGGAACTCCTTCATCCATGAACGATCGATCTTCAGACCGTTGAACGGGAAGGTTTTCAGATAACCCAACGCCGCATAGCCGGTACCAAAATCATCCACCGTCAGCCGCACGCCAAGCGCGCGCAGGCCTTGCATGATCTCCAGTGCACGATCAGGATTTTCAAAAGTGACGTTTTCAGTGATCTCCAGTTCCAGCCGCGTGGCCGGTAATCCACTCACCTCCAGCGCATGCGCCACGCGCTGCACCAGATCGTTATTACGAAACTCCACCGGCGAAATGTTGACGGAAACATAGCGCTGCTCGCCCCAGTCGCGGGCGTCCACGCAAGCACGCATCAGCACCCAATCGCTGATCGCCGCAATCAGGCCGTTCTCTTCCGCTAACGGAATAAAGCGATCGGGCGTGATCCACTGATCGTCGGCTATCTGCCAGCGAATCAGCGCTTCCGCGCCGGCCAGTTGTCCACTTTGTAGCTGATAGCGCGGCTGGTAATGCAGCGTGAAGGCGTGATTGTGCAGCGCAGCTTCAATTGCCTGCACCATGTCGCGTTTTGACTGCAGATGGTTCGCCATATCACTGGAGTACCACACCCACTGATCGCGTCCGGCACTGCGCGCCTGAGCCAGCGCAATATCGGCCAGGCGTAACAGCGCTTCCGGATGCGCTGCATCCTGCGGTGCCGAAACGATGCCCATGCTGGCGGTGAGGCTGATCTGATGCGAGCCGCTGATGATCGGTTGATGCACCATGCGCTGCAGCGCACGACAGCGATATTCCACGCCAGCGCGCGTGCTTTCGCGTAGCAGCAAAATAAAGGCATCGCCGCCGAGCCGGGCCGCCAGTTCATTCGGCGCCAGCAGGCTTTTCAGCCGTTTCGAGATCTCATTCAGCACTTCATCGCCGACCGCGTGGCCCCACGTATCGTTGATCGGTTTGAACTGATCGAGATCGAAACTGATAACAAACAGCGGGTCATCCTCGCTAACGCTCTCCAGATACGCAGTTAAATACTCCTGCAGCTGCATGCGATTGGCGAGGCCGGTCAGCATGTCATGACGTGACAGAAACTGAATACGCGCTTCGGCGTCCACTTCGTGAGTGATATCCGAAACCGTGCCGCGAAATCCCGAGCGCAGGCCGTTACGCCGAATGGCTTTCGCCATTAGCTGCCCAATGCGTCGCTCGCCATTCGCTGACATAAACTGGCAGCGCAGCGGCACATGCTGCACCTCTTCACCCTGGCGCATCAGCCAGGAGACCAGCGAATGGCTGGGATGACTCAGCAGTTGATCGAGCGGACGCCCCATCCAGCTTTTCACTTCATGGCCGGTAACCGCCGCAAAACGCGACGAGAGATAGCACAGACGGCCCTGATCGTCGATTTCCCAGATCCAGTCCGACGCAGCTTCCGCCAGATCGCGAAAACGCTCTTCGCTGTTGGCTAATTCACGCTGACTGATCGCCAGCATTTCAAAACGCCGATCGGAGATCACCGCATTATGCAGCGCATGACGCAACACGCGACGCGTCACCAGCGCCACCGCCAGCGCGGTGAACAGCAGCAGCGGCATCATCAGCCAGATCACGCCGAACCCCGGATTTTTTGGCTGCCAGCGCAGCACCAGCGGTTCGCCCTGCAGCACCGGCTCCACCAGCCGTGGCTCAAACAGCGAATCGTTTAAACCGCTGGCGATGCGCGGCTCAATCACATTCAGGGATTTGCCCAACGCTTGCAGTTTGTCTGGGCTGAAAATGTTAACGAATACCATCACCGAAGCGGGGCCGGGAATGGTTGGCAAATCCGGCACTTTGCCCGGCGTAATCGGCGCGGCCACCAGAATAGCCGGATGATTCTCCACCTTGGCATTGCGTGCCACGGCATCATGCAGCGTACGTGCCGTGCTCACTAAAAGGTCACTTTGTGCGCCCAACCAGCTTTCTAACGTGACATCGGATAATTTGCCGCGAATCACCGCGTAACGGGTTTTCCCCTTGCCATCCACCACGAACACGCCGTCGTAGTGATACTCCTTGTAGAGTCCCGGACCAAAGTTCTCTTCGTCCCACGCCCAAACCTTATTGACCGTCAGATGCAGGTTTTTCCAGCCTTCGCCCCAGTTTGCGTAATCGCGCGCATCGACGATCATCTCCTGCTGCTGTTGCTGCCACGCCTGACGCAGCAGATTGGCATCCTGCTGGATGGCGTCGATATTTTGTCGATGGGCGATAACCAGCACCATTACCACCGAGAGAAGCAGCACGCCAAACAGCAGCGAGGATAAGGTGCGCAGGCTGCGCCGCGTTACCCGTACCGTGTGTGCTTCCATGTTGGCCCTGGCGGCCAGTGCCGCGTGCCGGTGAAACTCAGAATTCATGCGCAATGCTCGCGAAATACAGGCAGCAAAAAAGGCGGATGACAACGCAGACTGCGCACATCTCCACCCTGTAAGGGTTTGAAAGGTTATCGGCCCCGAGTGCCGCAGATTTAGTCTTGTTGGTGGAATATTTAAGCAGCGCAAATGTGCCGCACGCCACCTCGACAGCGATGATCGGCGTTGCTACTATGCGCTCTCCTCTGCTCGCTGAGTCGCCTATGGACACCCAATCCGACAAAGTTACGTTAACGCTGTTTTACGTGGGTAGCTTTGTGGTCTATTACCTTGTGACCATGTTGGTTACGCTGTTTCCCAATTACGGGATGCTGCGCACCAACGGCTTGCTGATGCCGGTGCTTTGCCTGGTGGAGTTTGCGGTGATCTATCCGCTTTACCGTTTTTACTGTCAGCGTCGCAGCGACATTCCGCTGGGGTATGTGCGTCCGATGCAGGCGCTGCTGTTTATCAGTTTGCTGTTTGCATTGATGGTGGCGCAGACGCAGTTTCTGCAACCGGAAGGCTGGCTGATTGCGCAATCGCAGCAGGGACGCAGCTCGATGCTGATTCTGCTGCTCACCGCTGTATTGCTGGCACCGGTGTTTGAAGAAGTGCTGTTCCGCGGATTTTTACTGCAAGGTTTTCTGCTGTGGGCGCCGAGAAGTCGTTTTGCCTGCATGCTGCTCACTTCCCTGCTGTTCGCCGTGATGCACACTCAATATGTGCACTGGGAAACGCTGGTCGCCTTAACGCTGTTTTCCCTGCTGCTGTGCTATGCGCGTCTGCGCAGTAACAGCCTGGCGCTGCCGATTTTCCTGCACACGCTGAATAACCTGATCGCTATCCTGCCCGCCTGGTATTTCGCCTGATCAAGCAAAACAGCCATCCTGAGATGGCCGTGCACGATCTTCACACCTGCGTCAAACCGCCATCCACACAGATTTCTGCGCCCGCTATGTAGCTGCTCTCGTCACTGGCGAGGAACAGCGCGACGTTGGCCACTTCTTCGGGTTTACCCATTCTGCTGAGCGGGATGGTGCTGGTAATGCCGTTGCGCACCTCTTCAGAAGCTGCCTGCATCATATCGGTATCGATCGGGCCGGGCGCCACCACGTTTATACGGATGCCGCGCGCGGAGAGCTCGCGCGTCCAGGTGCGGGCAAAAGATCGCAGCGCGGCTTTGCTGGCGCTGTAAACGCCGTAACCCTGGGTGCCAATCACATCGGCAATCGAACCAATCAATACCACGCTGGCGCCGGGCTTCAGCAGTGGCAATGCTGCCTGCAGGGCAAACACCGGCGAGCGCACATTAAGGCCGAAAATTTGGTCAAAATGCCCAGCGCTAATCTCATCAATGGTGGCGTACTCCGCCATACCTGCGTTGATTACCAACACATCCAGCTGGCCGGATTCGCGCCTGATCGTCTCGATAATGCGCGTCAGTTCACTCCGTTCGCTCACATCGGCACGCAGCGGATGCGCGTTACCGGTGATGCTGCTGCTGGCGGCCTGTAACTCTTCATCGCGGCGCGATGTAAACCAGGTTGTCGCGCCTTCACTGGCGAAACGCTGGCTGATCGCCAGACCAATTCCCTTTGCACCGCCCAGCACCACCGCCACTTTGTTATTCAGTCTGCTCATCTGCTCTCTCCTGTTTGGGTAGAAAGCCGATGGTATATATTTTATACTTAATAACAATTACGCACTTTGTTTATACCAGATATCGCGGAGTATATCGCCATGGCGGAGATCGACGGTAACAGCTTGAGAGATGTAGGAAAAACCCGGCCGGTGCTGGAGCACATCACCAATAAATGGTCGATTTTAATTCTCACCGTGCTTTGTACTAAGCCGTCGCGTTTCAATGAGATTCGTCGTCGGTTGGATGGCATCACCCACAAAGCGTTGGCGGATGCGTTAAAGCGGCTGGAGCGCAATGGGCTCGTGAATCGTGAAGTGTTAAACACAGCGCCAATCGGTGTGGAATACAGCCTGACGCCGCTGGCGCAGACGCTGCAACAACCGTTTATCGCGCTGTATGACTGGGCGCTGGAGCATGGTCCATCACTGGAACGCGCGCAGGAAGCGTACGATCGCACCCACACAGATGAATCCGCGTAGGGTCGCCATTCATGGCGACCTGGTGCGCATAAATGCGCACCCTACGAAAATCGTGCTGCGGTGTTGTAGGGTCGCCATTCATGGCGACCGCTGGCAAAAAAATTACTCTTTTTCCGCTTCGAAATGGTTTTTGAACTGCTCGTAGATCGAAATCATGTTAGAAGCATCACCCTGCAGCGGGCTCAGTTTTCCGGCGCGCACCAGTTCAATCACCAGCTGCAGGGCGGCTTGTTTTGGGTTGCTGGCTGGCTGGGCAATTTCGTTCGACATGTTAACTCACTCATCGTTTTTATCAGGGCCGCATAGTTTAGCCCAGATTGAGCTACGGTTGCGCACCGTGATGCGTATAATCTTGCGAGCCGGACACGAAAGCCGCTCAGGGTGATAATTGACTCTCAAGGCGTTTAGCTATACTGGATCAAAAAAAGGGAACGACCAGCCACACATTCCGTACCAGCGAGAAGGTGTTAAAGGAGTCTGATTATGCTGATTGGTTTTGTTTTGTTAGTGAGCGCGTGTGGGCATGATGCCTGTGATGCCTTACCGGTTTCAGAGCGTATCTATCCGACCAAAGTGGCCTGTGAGCAGATGGCCGATCGCATCCATAAAGTGCGGCCAAACGTGGTCTTACTTTGTGGCGAAGTGCACCGTTAATTCGGTGCCAGTTTTATTACAGTCGAGCAAATATTAGCCAAACGGCATTGCAAGAATGGGTTGTAGCGTTCAAAATATAAGCTGCTTTTCACTATCATCGTTGTGAATCCAATGAAAACATCTCGCCCCCGTCGTCCAAACGGACGCTGGGTTTACTACATTTTGTATGATGGCATTCTCTGGCCCTGCCCCGTACGTTGGGAATGGGAAAGCGGCTTCGGCGGCTGGCTGCCATTCTATTTCTCGCCCACTTTTGAGTTCGTGGCGGGCGATCCACGCAAGGCCTATCGCATTGCGCGCAGCAGCGTGCGTAACGTACGCCAGACAGACGGTGAGTTCGCCTGATTGATTAGCCGATCTGCCATGGGAACCACGACGCCGTGAGCAGATAATGCAGTAACTCCAGTACCAAAATCACCATCACCAACACGCCAAGCTTGTGACTGCTGATCCACTCTTTCATCCCCATATCATCGCCGCCCAGCGAATCAGCATTAGCGCCCCGCAGATGCACAACAGCACCACGATCATTTTCCAGTGTTTGGTTGCAGCCAGTTTTTTTGCCACGCATCCTCCAGACTACAGAAAGCAACGATGCGCCCTAAGGCGCACCGTTGATTCTAACGCTGGTCACCCATTTGGGCGATTATTTATTCAGCGTGTAGTCGAGCGTGATTTCAGCATTCAGTACCTGAGAGACCGGGCAGCCCGCTTTGGCTTTCTGGATGATCTCATCAAACTTCGCCTCATCAATGCCCGGCAAGACGATGGCGCTGGTCAGCGCGATTTTGGTAATGGCAAAACCGTCGCCCTTTTTATCCAGCGACACATCAGCGGTGGTATCAATGCTTGTTGGCGGATGTCCTTCATTGCCCAACATCAATGACAACGCCATTGAGAAGCAAGCGGCATGCGCAGCACCAATCAGCTCTTCCGGGTTGGTACCCTTCTCGCCTTCAAAACGGGTATTGAAACCATAAGGTTGATTGTTTAACACGCCGCTTTCGGTACTTACCTTACCTTTGCCTTTAATGTCGCCTTCCCAATGGGCCGATCCTTTCTTATGAATGGTCATGTCATTCCTCCTGTTGTGTTCGACAGGTACTGAGTATAGACAACATGACTCATTCTGCTGGATTAGCTCACCGCGCGAGGACGCGCCGGATTCAAGCCCGCCTCGCTCAGCAGCGCGTTAGCCTGCACCAGCGAAGCCTGAGTAATCTCTTTGATCGATTTCGCACCGGTCAGCGTCATCGCCACTTTCATCTCTTTCTCAATCAAATTGAGCAGATTTTCAACGCCGCGCTGACCGTGCGTTGCCAGCGCATAGACAAACGCGCGTCCCAGCAGCACGCTGTCAGCACCGAGGGCGATCATGCGCACCACATCCAACCCGCTGCGAATGCCGCTGTCGGCGAGAATAGTGATATCGCCTTTCACCGCATCGGCAATGGCCGGCAACGCGCGCGCCGACGACAGCACGCCATCCAGCTGACGCCCGCCGTGATTCGACACCACAATGCCATCGGCACCAAAACGTACCGCATCGCGCGCATCTTCCGCATCAAGGATGCCTTTGATCACCATCGGGCCATCCCAGAATTCACGAATCCACTCCAGATCTTTCCAGGAAATTGACGGATCGAAGTTGTTTGCCAGCCAGCCGATGTAATCTTCCAGCCCGGTCGGTTTGCCGAGATAAGTGGAGATATTGCCGAGATCGTGCGGACGGCCATGTAAACCGACGTCCCACGCCCATTGCGGATGCGTTGCCGCCTGCCAGTAACGACGCAGCGGCGCATTTGGGCCGCTCATGCCGGAGTGCGCATCACGATAGCGTGCGCCCGGCGTCGGCATATCGACGGTGAACACCAGCGTGGTACAGCCGGCGGCTTTGGCGCGCTCCAGCGCATTGCGCATAAAACCGCGATCGCGCAGCACGTAGAGCTGGAACCACATCGGACGATTAATTGCTGGCGCGACTTCTTCGATTGGGCAAACCGACACGGTGGAGAGCGTAAACGGAATCCCTTTCAGCGCCGCCGCGCGCGCCGCCTGCACTTCACCGCGTCGCGCATACATGCCGCATAAGCCGACCGGCGCTAATGCCACCGGCATCGATAGAGTTTCGTTGAACAGTTTGGTTTCGAGGCTCAATTCCGACATGTTTTTCAACACGCGCTGGCGCAGCGCCACGTCAGAGAGATCGGCGACATTGCGCTTCAGCGTGTGCTCGGCGTAGGCGCCGCCATCCAGATAGTGAAACAAGAACGGTGGCAAGATGCGTTGCGCCGCGGCGCGATAGTCACTGGCAGCAGAAATGATCATCCCTTATTTTCCTTGTGCAGAGGTCATTGGTGGCCCGGCAGACGCGTAATGCGCGCCTGACGCGCCTCATCTTCATGCAGGGTTTTCATGGTGGTGTGAACAAAACCGAGGTGATCCATCGCTGCCTGGCGCGCTGCTTCCGCGTCACCGGCCATCACCGCATCAAATATCGCCTGATGCTGTTCGTTAAGACGATTGAAAATCACCGGTTGGGTATACATGCGCTGGCGGCTGTGCAGCACCGAAGATTGCAGCAGATCGAAAAAGCCGCGCATGGTCTGCAGCAGCACCACGTTGTGCGAGGCTTCGGCGATGGCGAGATGAAAACGCAGATCGGCCTGCGCTGCGAGATCGGCATCGTCACTGTGCTTAATTTTTAGCAGCGCATCAAAGGCGAAGCTCAGCTTCTCTTTATCCGATTCGGTGGCGCGCAACGCCGCGTGCCACGCGGTGCTGGCTTCTATTGCGTGACGCGCTTCGAGGATGTCGTAGCGATAATCGGGATCCTCCGCCAGCAGCTGACGAATCGGCTCAACGATGCGCTGTTCCGACCACGGTTGCTGCGGCTGACGCAGCCAGGTGCCACCGCCGCGTTTACTGATTAACACGCCGCTGCTGATCAGCTGCTGGATCGCCTCGCGCAGTGATGAGCGTGACGAACCGAACTCCGCCGCCAGCGCGCGTTCGGACGGCAGCCGCATGCCCGGCTCCAGCTGATGCTCTGTGATCCAGGCGCAGAGCCGCGCCCGCAGCGTGTTTTCGGTCATCGCATTATCCTGTGTGATACACACCCGCCACGCTAAATTGGTAGGACCAAAATGCAGCGTGGCGGCTTCGTGGAGGAGAATGGTTAATGCTTTGTTATTTCGATGCAACGAAACAGGCGGGATTTTTCATGTTATGTGACGACGCGGCCAAAATTGCGCCATGCGGTAGGACCAATTACGCCGTAGTCCGACCAAAGGCCCGACCATAACTGCGTGGGTGAAAGCGCAGGTTCAGCAAGATCAGCCCAACCGTCACCGCCGTCTGCATCAACCAGACACTGGAGAAACTGTGGGTCAACGCCTGCAGCTGACCGGCGATAAACGGCATGCAACCCGCGATGATAAAACCTGCGCCCTGCATAAATGCCACCAGCCGCGCACCGGCCTGCGGATGCGGCAGGTGATCGAGCGCCAGCACCATCGCCAGCGGGAACGCCGCGCCCAGTCCAAATCCGGCAATTGCCGCCCACAACCACGGCGCAAGCAGCGGAGCAAACAGAAAACCGCTCATACCGATCAGCTGGCAAACCAGGCTGATAATCAGCTGTGGACGCCGATCCGCCTTACGCGCCAGTAGCGGCATCAACAGCGCACCCGCAACCTGACACAGAATCATCGCGCCAAGCAGCGATCCGCCAGCCTGCGCCGACCAGCCAAGATGATGATAAGCATCCGGTAACCAGGCAACGCAGGTGGCGTAACCACCGTTCACCAGGCCAAAACTGATTGCCAGCGTCCAGGCGCGCGGCGTGCGCCACAACGACGGCAGCGCAACGTTTTCCGTGCTGGCGGCGGTTGGTACGCGCACGTAAAGCCACAGTGCAATCGCCAGCAGCACTGGCAGCGCCCAGCCGGTCAGCGCCAGCGACCAGCCAAAATGATCGCTGAGCCACGGCGATAACGCCGCCCCCAAACCGCCGCCGCCCATCAGCGCGCCTGCCCACAATCCGGTGACTGGCGCACTGCGCTGCGCAAAGCGCTGACGAATCAGGCCCGGCATCGCCATCTGCACCACGCCCACGCCGAGCCCGCCAAACAGCGCGCTAACCACCAGCCAACTGCCGCTGTGGATCACGCCACGCGCCGCCAGCGCCAGCAGCAGCAGCGTCAATCCGGCCAGCAGTAAGCGTTGCAGCGGCATGCGCTGCATCAGCGAAGCGCTCAGCAGCGCGACCGCGCCCATCATCACCATTGGTACCGCAGGCAGCAGCGAGGCCGCCAGTGAAGAGAGTCCCATCGTCTGGCGAAGCTGGCCGAGTAATGGACTAATAGAAGTGAGTAACGGTCGCATATTCAGCCCAGCCAACACCAAAGCGCCGAGCGTTAATCCGTCATAATGTCGATTCATACACAATCCTGCTGCAAAGAGGTTGTCAGCATCGCAGCAGTCGTTACTATTTGGAAATGAAATAACACCATAACGACCAGTGGAAAAATGAATCGTCAGCCGATGTTTACCCCGCAGCAACTGCTGAGTTTTGTGGCGGTGTGCGAAACCGCCAGCTTTACTCGCGCCGCCGATCGCGTGCATCTGTCGCAATCCACCGTCAGCCAGCAGGTACGTCGGCTGGAAGAGATGATCGGCAAACCGCTGCTGCAGCGCACGTCGCATCAGGTGGCGCTCACCGAAGAGGGCGAGAAGCTGCTGGGCTATGCGCGCCGCATCATCGCGCTGAACGGCGAAGCGCACGACGTGCTGAGCGATAAATGGCGCGACGGCGTGCTGCGCCTCGGCGTGCCGGAAGATTTCGCCGCGCCGACCGCCGGCTTGCTGGCGGAATTTAGCCGCGAACATCCGCAACTGCGCCTCGATGTGATGAGCGGCATGTATGTCGATCTGCATCGCGCCTGGCAGCGCGAGGAGCTGGATATCATGCTGATCAAACAGCCAGGCGGCGAACGTCCGCTGGCTGCGCGCCCCGAGCCGCTGCTGTGGCTGGACAGCGCCGCACATCCCTGCTTCGAGCAAACGCCGGTGCCGCTGGTGGTATTCCCGCAGCTCGGTTTGTATCGCGAAGAGATGGCGCAGACGCTGGATAGCCTTGGTCGCAGCTGGCGCATCAGCTACAGCAGCTCCAGTTTGGTGGCGCTCGCCAGCGCCAGCGCCGCCGGATTGGGCCTAACGCTGCTGCCCGCCAGCTGCCGCTTGCCTGAACATCGCGTATTAGGTGAAGCCGACGGTTTGCCCACCATCAACCATTTTGAACTGGCGCTGTTTTGCCGCGCGCCGCAGGACGATCTGCAGCAGGCGTTAGCCGCCGCGCTGGTGACCTTTTGTCAGCTGCAATGGCAGTGATTTTTCCACTGCTAACCAGTGGCAAATATCGCAGCGCGCTGCGTTGAGTTTTGCCAGATTAAGCGTTTCTCATTTGATGGAACCTCTGATGCAACTGACCTCTCCCAGCCGTCGCGAATTCCTTAGCCTGACCGCCGCCGGTAGCCTGCTGGCCGCCGGCATCAGCTACGCTGCGCCCGCTGCACCGCTGCTCGCCAACAGCACGCAGCCGCACACGCCGCCACCGCGTGTTGCCCATTACCAACTGCTCAATGTCCGCCTCGAAGAAGGTTTTGAGCGCGACGGTAAAGAGGTGATTGCCACGCGCACCGCGCTGTACGACATCACCATCAAAGACGGCACTTTTGCGGCGATTGATGCCGCAGGCAAAGCGCGCAACGCCGCCTTGCCACAATGGGACGCCAACGGCGCCTTGCTGCTGCCGCGCACCCGCGACATGCATATCCATCTCGATAAAACCTTTTACGGCGGCCCGTGGGAAGCGCCGCGTCCGCGCCAGGGCAAAACCATCATGGATATGATTGCGCGCGAACAGGTGCTGATCCCGCAACTGCTGCCGACCTCGCAGGCGCGTGCCGAAGCGATCATTGGTTTGCTGCACAGCAAAGGCACCACCGAAGCACGCAGTCACTGCAATATCGATCCGGTTAGCGGCCTGAAAAGTCTTGAGCACCTCAAGCTGGCGCTGGCGAATCATCCGGAATTCCCGTGTGAAATCGTTGCCTTTCCGCAGCACGGTTTACTGCACTCGAAAGTCGATGGCCTGATGCGTGAAGCGATGCAGATGGGCGTGCAGTTTGTCGGCGGACTCGATCCCACCAACGTGGATGGCGCAATGCAGGCGTCGCTGGATGCGATGTTCCAGATCGCCCTCGATTTCCAGCGCGGCGTGGATATCCATCTGCATGAAACCTCGCCATCCGGCGTGGCGGCGATTCAGTACATGATCGATACCATCGCGAAGAATCCGCAGCTGAAGGGCAAAGTGACGCTGAGCCACGGTTTTGCGCTCGGCACGCTGGAAGGCAAAGCGCTGGATCAGATGATCGCCGGTATGGCCGAGCAGCAGATGAGCGTGGCCTCGACCATTCCGATTGGCAAACTGACCATGCCGCTGCCGCAGTTGCAGGCGGCGGGCATCACGGTGATGACCGGCACCGACAGCGTCATCGATCACTGGTCACCGTTTGGCACCGGCAGCATGCTGGAAAAAGCCAATTTGTACGCGCAGCTGTATCGCGGTTCCGATGAGTTCGGCTTGAGCCGCGCGCTGCATATCGCCACCGGCGGGATTTTGCCGCTGTCGAATCAGGGCGAGCGCCAATGGCCGAAGGTCGACGATGAAGCCAGCATGATGCTGGTCGATGCCAGCTGCTCCGCCGAAGCCGTCGCCCGCATCTCCCCGGTACGCGCCACCTTCCACCGCGGATTGCCCGTATTCAGCGCCTGATCTTCCCCGATACGCATTAACGCGCATTTTGCACCATCCGTAGGGTC
>NZ_DAMBSA010000055.1:0-2812 GCF_032054795.1 Pantoea sp. CTOTU49201 | reverse complement strand
GCGACCGTCTTAAACCCGCACCAACAAAAAAGCCTCCGCAAGGAGGCTTTACGTACGACATAAACAGGGCGGCATGCGCACACCCGATGAGTGCTGGATTTTACGAAAGCATCTGAATCGCCAGCGCGTACAGCCGCTGGTTTTCATCGTCATTGACAGGCTCTTCTTCCGCGTAACAGGCAATCATGGAACTCACTTTATCCGAAGATAAGGTTTCTCCATGCAAATGCAGCGTTAACACGGCGCGGCCGACGATTTTCAGAATGTCTTCGTTTTGTCCCTGGACAGAATGACTCAAAATGACCTCTGAAATATTATGGGTTTTTAATAATTAGCCAAATGGCGCGCTAAATATAAAGCAAATCAGCCATTGGTTTTAATCAGAATTTTACCTAACCACAGCCATTCATTAGCCAGACACCTCTAAAAAGGGTGCCAAAAAGCGTGATAACAGTTGTTTCATAACGCTAATTCTCCCTTTTCGTTAAAGATGTCTTTTTTTAACGCAATTTCTCAGGATTAAATCAACCTTAAAAGCATTAGAACTTCGCACCATTTCATGCTTAAAAAAGAGACAAGTCTGGTATAACGCTTACTGATTTCAAATGGGAACCAGCGGCGCTTTTGCCATTGCCGATCACGCCCCTTTCTGCCAGACTGACCGCCGCAATCCTACCCGCAATTAGAGACTTTCCCGTGACTGCTTTTTCTACCCTGACGCAACTGCCCGCCAGCCAACTCGATAACCTGCGCGAGATGGGTTTCGACGCCATGACGCCGATTCAGGCCGCTTCCCTGCCCGCTATTCTGGAAGGGCGCGACGTGCGTGCGCAGGCGAAAACCGGCAGTGGTAAAACCGCCGCCTTTGGCGTGGGTTTACTGAATCGCATCGACAACAGCCAGTTTCACACCCAGGCGCTGATTCTGTGCCCGACGCGTGAACTCGCCGATCAGGTCAGCAACGTGCTGCGCCAGCTGGCGCGTTTTACCCGCAATATCAAAATTCTGACGCTGTGCGGCGGCCAGCCAATGAGCGCCCAGCGCGATTCCTTGGTGCATGCGCCCCACATTGTGGTCGGCACGCCGGGTCGTTTGCTCGATCACCTGAAGCGCGACAACCTCGATCTCAGCCAGCTGCAAACGCTGGTGCTGGATGAAGCCGATCGCATGCTGGAGATGGGCTTCCGCGACGATATGGAAGCGATCATCGGCTTTACGCCGGAAACGCGCCAGACGCTGCTGTTCTCTGCCACTTGGCCGGATACCATCGCCAGCCTTAGCCAGCGTTTTCAACGCGATGCGCTGGCAGTCGCCACCGAAGATAAAACCGAGTTGCCGACCATCGAGCAGCAGTTTATTGAAGCCAGCGCCAAAGAGCGTCATAGCCTGCTCGGCGCGCTGCTCAGTCAGCAGCAACCGGCCTCCTGCGTAGTGTTCTGTAACACCAAGCGCGAATGTGACGACGTTGCCGCCGCGCTGAATGAACGTGATATCAGTGCGTTGGCGCTGCACGGCGATCTGGAACAGCGCGATCGTGAGCGCGTGCTGATTCGCTTCGCCAACGGTAGCATCCGTGTCTTGATCGCCACCGACGTCGCCGCGCGCGGTCTGGATATTAAATCGCTGGCGCTGGTGGTGAATTTCCAACTGGCGTGGGATCCGGAAGTGCATATTCACCGTATTGGCCGTACCGGTCGCGCCGGTGAAAAAGGTCTGGCGGTGAGCTTTGTCGCCCCCGACGAAATGGTGCGCGCCAATGCGCTGGAAGAGTATCTGCAGCAGAAGCTCAACTGGGTTTCCTCCAGCACGCTGAAAGGTACCAGCGCCAAATCGCTGCCGGCGACCAAAATGACGCTGTGCATTGATGGTGGCCGCAAAGCCAAAATCCGTCCCGGCGATATTCTGGGTGCATTGACCGGTGAAGCCGGTTTCAGCGGCGATCAGATCGGTAAGATCGATATGACCGCTACCCACGCCTATGTGGCCATCGACGCCGCTCAGGCGAAGAAAGCGCTGATCAAGCTGAAAGAGGGCAAGATCAAAGGCAAAAGCGTGCGCGCCATTCTGTTGAAGTAAGTTGTATCCGCGTGAGGGCGATCGCCCTCACGCTAAAATTTCCGTTATCTCCCCTTCATTTTTTTTCTCTTCTGCCGATAAGTTAATCATGGCGATATTGCCCTGCCCTTTACCCAGCCCAGATCTGCTCCGAGGCCATGATGGATAATTTTCAGAAAGAGATCGATGAACGCGCCAACCTTGCGCTTTCCAATAAATTCGAACTGCTGTTGTTCCGACTGGGTTCCGATCAGCTGAAAGGCAAATCTGAGCTGTACGGCATCAACGTGTTTAAACTGCGTGAAATCGTGCCGATGCCAACCATCACCCGCGCCGCGGGCATGCAATCGCCGCTGCTCGGCATGGCGAGTATTCGTGGCCAGTTTATTCCGGTTATCGATCTGCCTGCCGTGACCGGCTGCAAACCGGAAACCGGACTTAACCTGCTGCTGGTAACCGAATATGCACGCAGCACTCAGGCGTTTGCCGTGGAATCGGTTGAGAACATTGTGCGTCTCGACTGGAGCCAGGTGCATACCGCTGAAGCGGGCATCGGCAGCCGCAACATCACCAGCATCGCTTGTCTGGATACCGATGGTCAGAGCAACAATCTGGCGATGGTGCTGGACGTTGAGCAGATTTTGTATGACATCATTCCTTCGGTGCGCGGCGTTGAGCCGAGCGCAGAAACCGCCAAAGACTTCAATTTGAAGCCAGGCCAGGTTGCGATTGTGGCGGAAGATTCCAAAGTGGCGCG
>NZ_DAMBSA010000054.1:0-16933 GCF_032054795.1 Pantoea sp. CTOTU49201 | reverse complement strand
GCTATTCGCGCCGTTACCACCGCCGGCGTCACGCGCCGCAGCGAAGCCGCTGAGGTCATGCGTCAGCATATTGGTGAAGAAGGCGTGATCCAGTTCATCCTCAAGTCTTTCGCTGAGGGCGAGTGGCGCTTTAATGTGCCGGTGTTGTGGGATACCTACAGCACCATCTCCGGCTGGGAAGAGATTCCTGCATGGCCGCATCCGGCACTGTTTATTCGCGGCGGCGATTCGCCGTATCTGGATAATCAGCATCGCGATGCGCTGCTGCGTCAGTTCCCGCAGGCGCATGCACATGTGATCAGCGGAGCTGGACATTGGGTGCACGCCGAGAAACCCGATGCGGTGTTACGCGCCGTTCGGCGTTTTTTTAACCTGTAAAAGCAAAAGCTTGCCGCTTGCGCTTTAGGGTTGGCGTCAGGGAAGGCGCTGGAGTATGATGTCGCGCTAAAAATTTGCCACGGATATTTTTTCGCCGTGGTCGGGCCGATAATGTTTTAATCGCGCAGCGCCTTTCCGCCGTTCGCGCCCACTCAGTTTTACAAACCATGGCAAAAGAACAGACAGACCGCACTACGCTTGATCTCTTCGCAGACGAGCGGCGTCCTGGTCGCCCGAAAACCAGCCCGCTGACGCGTGATGAACAGTTACGCATCAACAAACGCAACCAGCTCAAGCGCGATAAAGTGCGTGGGCTGCGTCGTGTTGAGCTGAAGATGTCGAGCGAGGCGGTTGACGCGCTCAGCACGCTGGCCGATCAGCAAAACATCAGTCGCAGCGAATTGATTGAACAAATGCTGCTGGCACAGCTCAAACTGTCGTAACGCGCGAAGACCGCACGCTGGAACACAAAGTCACGGCTTTACAAGTTCCGCACTTTTTACCGGTCTGCTATTATTCGCATAACTGTGCAGTCAACTGACTTACTTTCACAATCAGGATTCAAGAGGTTACCTAACCCATGGCAATCGTAGGCATTTTCTTCGGCAGCGATACCGGCAACACTGAAAACATTGCAAAGATGATCCAGAAACAACTGGGTAAAGATGTCGCCGAAGTGCATGACATTGCTAAGAGCACCAAAGAAGATCTCGATGCATTCGACATCCTGCTGCTGGGCATTCCAACCTGGTATTACGGCGAAGCGCAGTGTGACTGGGATGATTTTTTCCCGACGCTGGAAGAGATTGATTTCAATGGCAAGCTGGTAGCGCTGTTTGGTTGTGGCGACCAGGAAGATTACGCCGAGTACTTCTGTGACGCGATGGGCACCATCCGTGACATCATCGAGCCAAACGGTGCGGTGATTGTTGGTCACTGGCCAACCGAAGGCTATCATTTCGAAGCCTCTAAAGGTCTGGCCGATGACAAAAACTTCCTGGGTCTGGCGATTGATGAAGATCGTCAACCAGAATTGACCAACGAACGTGTTGAGAAGTGGGTGAAGCAGATCTTCGATGAGCTGCAGCTGAAAGAGATTATTGAAGCTTAATTCCCTGCTCTGCCCGATGTGCGCGCTGCCTCACATCGGGCAACGGAATTTCCTATAAAAATAATAGCTACGGTTTTTTAACTTTTCCCCGCAAATCTGTAGAATACCCGCAATGGTCATCCGCTTATTCCTCTGGCAGTAGAATGAGGCTGAGTGAAATGGAATCCAAAACCCAAGCGTCCTGAAGACGTTAGTGACGTTATCCTTACAACCTTTGGTGATTAAGGACGTTGCCTTGGTTTTCATTTCACTGCTTGAGTTCTATAATGAGACGCAAATGAGAATGCGCGTTGACCTAAACATTCAAGGCCCCTGCGCCGCAAGTGACTAGCAAAGTAACAGGACAATATCCGCATGACTGACAACAACTCCGCATTGAAGAAGGCTGGCCTGAAAGTCACGCTACCCAGACTGAAAATTCTGGAAGTGCTTCAGGGACCCGGCCCCGAGTCCCATCACGTCAGTGCGGAAGATTTGTATAAGCGCCTGATCGATATGGGCGAAGAGATTGGTCTGGCAACGGTGTATCGCGTTCTTAACCAGTTTGACGACGCGGGCATCGTAACCCGTCATAACTTTGAAGGTGGCAAATCTGTCTTCGAACTGACTCAGCAACATCACCACGATCACTTGATCTGCCTGGATTGTGGCAAAGTTATCGAATTCAGCGATGAATCAATCGAAACGCGTCAGCGTGAAATTGCCACTCGCCACGGCATCAAGCTTAGCAACCATAGCCTGTACCTGTATGGTCACTGTGCTCTGGGAGACTGCCGCGAAGACGATACGCTCCACGATAAGTAATTGAGTGTGCTATGCAGTATAAAAAAACCGGCTTAAGCCGGTTTTTTTATATCTGAAATCAGGCAACGAGCGTTTCCTGCAAGTAGCGCCAGCGCGGAATGGCGGTGCTGCAATCCAGTACCGCCAGAGAAATACGGCTTTGATTGGTGCCATTCATCATCTGCAATTCACGATACTGAATTGTGACTTCCTCACTTTGCTGCGAAATGATGGCGTGCTCACTGGTGGCAATTCGCATCCCTTCACGCTGCCCCTGCAACTGGCGAAACAGTGTTTCCATCTCATTAAGATCAAGCTGTTTGCCCTGTGGCGTAACCATTTTGAAGTCGGGATGAAAGTACGACAAGAACAGATCAATGCTGTCATCACTGCCTTCTGCCTGATTGAAAATACGTTCGATAAGCTGATGTAAAACCACCACGCTATGTTTGGCTTCCAGGGCGAGACTAGTCATTTTTTATCCTTTGATTACCCGCAGAGCAACGGCTGAGAGCGCATAGCCTACCTGAAAAAAAGTTTTTCACACTGGCAAATGGTTTAATTTTGCTAAAGTCAGAATAGTCGCAAATAAGGAATTAAAGGCTAATTACTGCGGGCAGCATAAAAGGTCGTATCTGGCTAAATCGAGACAATAAAAAAGGGCGATTACTTGCCCTTTCATGATCTTATCGTGCTAGCGACAAAATGAATTAATCGCCGATTTTTGCCCAGGTATCACGCAAACCAACGGTGCGGTTAAACACCAGTTTGGATGGCTGTGAATAGACGCTATCAGCACAGAAATAGCCTTCGCGTTCGAACTGGTATGGAGACATTGGATCCGCTGCACGCAAACCTGGCTCCACGAAGCCCTGTTTGATTTCCAGTGAGTTCGGGTTGATGGTGGTGAGGAAATCCTCAGCCGCACCCGGATTTGGCACACTGAACAGACGATCGTACAGGCGGAATTCCGCTGGCAGTGCGTGAATCGCAGAAACCCAATGGATAACGCCTTTCACTTTACGGCCATCGGCCGGATCTTTGCTCAGCGTATCAACGTCGCAGGTACAGTAGATGCAGGTGATATTGCCTTCATCATCCTTCGCCACGCGCTCGGCACGGATCACGTAAGCATTACGCAGACGCACTTCTTTACCCAGCACCAGACGTTTGTACTGCTTGTTGGCCTCTTCACGGAAATCCGCGCGATCGATCCACACTTCACGGCTGAATGGCACTTCACGCGTGCCCATTTCCGGTTTGTTCGGATGATTCGGCATGCTAATGATCTCTTCGTGACCTGCAGGCAGGTTCTCGATCACCACTTTCAGCGGATCCATTACAGCCATCGCACGCGGTGCGTTTTCATTGAGATCGTCACGAATGCACGATTCCAGTGAAGCCATCTCCACGATATTGTCCTGTTTGGTCACACCAATACGGCGGCAGAACTCACGGATTGAAGCGGCGCTGTAACCACGACGACGCAGACCCGACACGGTCAGCATGCGCGGATCGTCCCAGCCTTCGACAACCTTCTCACTCACCAGCTGAGTCAGTTTACGCTTCGACATCACCGCGTATTCCAGATTCAGGCGTGAGAATTCGTACTGACGCGGATGAACCGGAATGGTGATGTTATCCAGTACCCAATCGTACAGACGACGGTTGTCCTGGAACTCCAGCGTACAGAGAGAGTGCGTAATGCCTTCAATCGCATCCGAAATGCAATGGGTGAAGTCGTACATCGGATAGATGCACCACTTGCTGCCAGTTTGATGGTGATCGGCAAACTTAATGCGATACAGCACTGGATCGCGCATCACGATGAAGCTGGAAGCCATGTCGATTTTGGCGCGCAAACAAGCTTTGCCCTCTTCGAAACCGCCATCGCGCATCTTCTGGAACAGCGCTAAGTTCTCTTCCACGCTGCGATCGCGGTACGGGCTATTTTTGCCCGGTGCCGTCAGGGAACCGCGATATTCACGGATCTCATCTGCTGAGAGTTCGTCAACATAGGCCAGGCCTTTGTTGATCAACTCCACCGCATAGTTGAACAGTTGGTCGAAGTAGTCTGAGGAGTAACGAATGTTGCCGCTCCACTCAAAGCCCAGCCATTGCACGTCACGCTTAATGGATTCGACAAACTCCAGATCTTCTTTTACTGGGTTAGTGTCGTCGAAACGCAGATTGCACTGACCTTGGTAGTCTTGCGCGATACCAAAGTTCAGGCAGATAGATTTTGCATGGCCAATATGCAGATAACCATTGGGCTCTGGCGGGAAACGGGTATGCACACTGTTGTGCTTACCGCTCGCCAAATCTTCGTCGATGATCTGACGAATAAAGTTCGTTGGGCGGGCTTCAGCCTCACTCATCTCAAAATCCTCAAAAACTATAACGGGTGATTTGTACCACGAAGTAACGGAGTATGATCCACAAAGCGCAGGAGGGAAACAACCGTTTGTTGGTCGTTTTAAAACAAAAAAGGCAGGAATCGCTTCCTGCCTTCTGGCTCAATCACAAGGACTTAGCCTTTAACCTCGTACAGCGGGGTTTGGCCTGCAACCACTGAACCGGTTGCCAGTAAATTCAGACCAGCGAAATCATCGCTGTTGCTGACCACAACCGGACTGATCATCGAGCGGGCGTTGGCATTGAGGAAGTCCAAATCCATTTCCAGGATTGGCTGACCTGCAGTGACCGTTGCGCCCTCTTCAACCAGACGCGTGAAGCCTTTACCTTCCAGCGCTACCGTATCCAGACCCATGTGCACGACGATCTCGACACCGTTTTCCGCTTCGAGGCAGAACGCATGGTTGGTATTGAAGATCTTCACCACGGTTCCGGCTGTTGGCGCAACCACGGTTTTACCGGTTGGTTTGATCGCCAGACCATCGCCGACTGCCTTGCTGGCGAACGCTTCGTCAGGCACATTTTCCAGCGCAACAATGTCACCGGTTACCGGCGCCAGCAGCGTGGCAATCACGGCTTTTTCACTGTTCAGCACGGCCTGAGGTTTTGCTTCTGCAGCAGGCGCAGCCGTTGACGCAGCAGCGGATGCCGCAACCGGGCCTTTGCTCAGGACAGTTTTCATGGCCATCGCAATGCTTTCTGCCTGGGTACCGACGATAACCTGCACGCTCTGCTTGTTCAGACGAATCACACCGGAAGCACCGAGACGCTTAGCGACACCTTCATTAACCTGCGCAGAATCTTTAACGTTCAGACGCAGACGAGTGATACAGGCATCGATGTGGGTCAGGTTTTCTGAGCCACCGACCGCCGCAATGTAACGACGCGCCAGAGATTCAGTTTGGCTTTCACCGTTGCCGCTGTTATCGACATTTACGTCATAACCATCGGTTTCATCGCCCGCAGAGAGTTCGCGGCCCGGCGTCATCAGGTTGAATTTCTGGATGGTGAAGCGGAACACTGCGTAGTAGATAACGAAGAACACCAGACCTTGTGGGATCAGCATCCACCAGTGCACCGCCAGCGGGTTACGCGTTGACAGCACCATATCCACCAGACCCGCACTGAAGCCGAAACCTGCAATCCACTGCATGCTCGCGGCGATGAACACTGAAAGACCGGTCAGTGCTGCGTGAATCACATACAGCACCGGCGCCACGAACATGAAGGAGAATTCCAGCGGTTCGGTGATACCGGTAAAGAACGCTGCAAAAGCCGCCGCCAGCATGATACCGCCGACTTTGGCGCGGTTTTCTGGGCGTGCGCAGTGGTAAATTGCCAGCGCTGCACCTGGAAGACCGAACATCATGATTGGGAAGAAGCCTGCCTGATAACGACCGGTGATGCCTGGGATACCGGTACCTTCAGCGATAGACTGCGCGCCGCCGAGGAATTTAGGAATATCGTTAATGCCAGCAACGTCGAACCAGAATACTGAGTTGAGTGCGTGATGCAGACCAACAGGAATCAGCAGACGGTTAAAGAAGGCATAGACGCCCGCACCGATTGAACCCATTTTCTGGATATGCTCACCAAAGCTCACCAGTCCGCCGAAAATGATCGGCCAGATGTACATCAGTACGAAGGCGACGACGATCATCAGGAAGGAGACAAGGATCGGCACCAGACGGCGGCCGCTGAAGAATGACAGCGCTTTTGGCAGCTCAACGTGGCTGAAGCGGTTATAAACCTCAGCAGAGAGAATACCCACCAGGATACCAACAAACTGGTTATTGATTTTACCGAAGGCGGCAGGAACTTGCTCCACCGGTATTTTCTGAATCATCGCTACCGCAGCCGGTGAACATAGTGTGGTCACCACCAGGAAGCCGACGAAACCGGTTAACGCAGCTGCACCGTCTTTATCTTTTGACATACCGTATGCCACACCAATGGCAAACAGCACGGACATGTTGTCGATGATCGCCGAACCGGATTTGATCAGGAGTGCCGCCAGCGCATTACCTGCGCCCCAGCTATCTGGATCGATCCAATATCCAACACCCATCAAGATTGCCGCTGCCGGCAGAGTCGCTACCGGCACCATAAGCGCGCGGCCGACCTTTTGCAGATATCCTAATACACTCACCTTATTCTCCCCCTATGAGACTGGCGTTTTGCCGTGGCGCAGGTTGATTTTATTATCCCGTCGCCCGGTACCTTGATGACACTTTTCACCACGAGGCGCAGTGTAAAGACAAATTAATTCGCCTCGCAAATTAAAACCACTACAACTGTGACTTTAATCACCAAAATGGTGGTTTGATAATGCGAAATGCTAGCCAGCACCACAAACTTATTTTATGATGAAAAATATCGAGTCGCACTTTTCCCGGATGGCTACGCTTAAACGCATTACGCTTAAAGGCAGAAAACTGTCAGAGAAACGGCAACTCCACATTTCCAATCTTAATTGAGGTGAAGACATGAGACTGATCCCTTTGGCCACACCGACCCAAGTGGGTAAATGGGCTGCACGCCACATTGTTAACCGCATTAATGCGTTTAAGCCTAGCGCAGAACGTCCTTTCGTGCTGGGCCTGCCAACCGGTGGAACACCGCTGGAAGCTTACAAGCACCTGATCGACATGCACAAAGCGGGCCAGGTTAGTTTCAAGCACGTTGTCACCTTCAACATGGATGAGTACGTTGGCCTGCCAAAAGAGCATCCGGAAAGCTACCACAGCTTTATGTATCGTAACTTTTTCGATCATGTTGATATTCAACAGCAAAATATCAATCTTCTGAATGGCAATGCCGAAGATATTGACGCAGAATGTCGCCAATACGAAGAGAAGATCCGCGCTTACGGCAAAATTAACCTGTTTATGGGCGGCGTGGGCAACGATGGTCACATCGCCTTTAACGAACCAGCTTCTTCACTCTCCTCACGTACCCGCATCAAAACCCTGACGCACGACACGCGCATCGCAAACTCACGTTTCTTTAACGGTGATGTGGATCAGGTGCCGAAATACGCCCTGACGGTCGGTGTCGGTACGCTGCTGGATGCCGAAGAAGTGATGATTCTGGTTACCGGCCATCTGAAAGCGCAAGCGCTGCAGGCGGCGGTTGAAGGTAACGTCAACCACATGTGGACCATCAGCTGCCTGCAGCTGCACGCCAAATCTGTCGTGGTCTGTGACGAACCCGCCACCATGGAACTGAAAGTGAAAACCGTGAAATATTTCCGCGAAATGGAAGCGGAAAATATGAAAGGTGTGTGAGAACACGTTGTAACAAAACCTGCTGCGTTCAGGCAGCAGGCTTAGCCGGGAGAGAGAAACGATGTACGCATTAGTGAACGGCCGGATTTTTACCGGTCATGAAATTCTGGACAATCATGCGGTTGTGATTGCAGATGGCCTGATTGAGCGCGTGTGTCCGCGTGATGCCCTGGACGCGGCAATTGCACAGCAGGATGTGGCTGGTGCGTTTATCGCTCCTGGTTTTATTGATTTGCAGCTCAACGGCTGCGGCGGCGTGCAGTTCAACGATGACATCAATGCACTGAGTGTTGAAACGCTGGAGATCATGCAGCGCGCCAACGAGAAGTCAGGCTGCACCAGCTATTTGCCGACGCTGATTACCAGCTCCGATGCGCTGATGAAACGCGCCGTCGAAACCATGCGCGCCTATCTGGCGAAGCATCAGAATCAGGCCATCGGCCTGCATCTGGAAGGTCCCTGGCTGAATAAAGCCAAGAAAGGCACGCACAATCCTGAACTGATTCGCCTGCCGGATGCCGAGCTGGTGGATTTCCTCTGCACCAATGCCGACGTTATCACTAAAGTCACGCTGGCACCTGAAAATGCGGGCAGCGAAGTGATTCGTAAGCTGCGCAATGCCGGCATCATTGTTTCAGCCGGTCACTCCAACGCGACCTATGAAGAAGCAAAAATTGGCTTCAGCGCGGGCGTCAGTTTTGCTACGCATCTTTATAATGCCATGCCAACCTTCGCCGGACGTGAGCCAGGTCTGATCGGTGCGCTGTTTGATTCGCCTGATGTATACTGCGGCATCATTGCGGATGGTTTACATGTCCATTACGCTAATGTGCGCAATGCAAAACGCATTAAAGGCGACAAACTGGTGTTAGTGACGGATGCCACAGCACCGGCGGGCGCGTCGATTGATCAATTCATTTTTGCAGGCAAAACAATATACTATCGCGATGGCCTGTGCGTTGACGAGAACGGTACGCTCAGCGGTTCTGCTTTGACCATGATTGAAGCGGTGCAGAACAGCGTTGAACATTGCGGTATCGCTCTTGATGAAGCGCTGCGTATGGCGACGCTCTATCCGGCGCAGGCGATGGGTGTGGAGAAGCAGTTAGGCACGGTCGAAGCAGGAAAAGTCGCCAACCTGACTGTCTTTACCCGCGATTATCAAATCACTAAGACGTTCGTCAACGGAGACAACGTCCTCAGCGAGTAAGCATTGAATGACCACTGGCGGCCAGTCTCAAATAGGAAATGTTGATCTTGTTAAACAACTTAATAGTGCAGCCGTCTATCGGCTAATCGATCAACAGGGGCCGATTTCGCGCATTCAGATTGCCGAACACAGTCAGCTTGCGCCCGCCAGCGTCACCAAAATTACCCGCCAGCTCATCGAGCGCGGCCTCATTAAAGAGGTGGAGCAACAGGCTTCCACCGGTGGGCGCCGCGCCATCTCCATCATTACTGAAACCCGGCATTTTCATACTATCGGCGTGCGCTTAGGGCGTAATGACGCCACGTTGACGCTGTTTGATCTGAGCGGGAAATCGCTGGCGCAGGAAGATTATCCGCTGCCCGAACGCACCCAGGAAACGCTGGAGAATGCGCTGTTCAATGCCATCAGCGCCTTTATGGCAGCGCATCAGCGTAAGATTCATGAACTGATTGCTATCTCGGTGATTCTGCCCGGTTTGGTTGATCCCATTAACGGCATCATTCGCTATATGCCGCACATCGCAGTAAGTCATTGGCCGCTGGTTTCCAGCCTGAAAAAACGCTTTAACGTCACCAGCTTTGTGGGCCATGACATTCGCAGTCTGGCGCTGGCCGAGCACTACTTCGGTGCAAGTCGCGATTGCGCAGACTCCATTCTGGTGCGTTTACACCGCGGAACCGGTGCCGGAATCATCGCCAACGGCCATATATTCCTCGGCAGTAACGGCAACGTCGGTGAGATTGGTCATATTCAGGTCGATCCACTAGGTGAACGTTGCCACTGCGGCAACTTTGGCTGTCTGGAAACCATTGCAGCGAATGGCGCGATTGAAAACCGCGTGCGCCACCTGTTGAACCAAGGCTATCCCAGTTCATTAACCTTGAATGACTGCCTGATGCCACAGATTTGCCGCGCCGCTAACCACGGCGACGCGCTGGCGTGTGAAGTGATTGAGTATGTCGGCCGCTATTTAGGAAAGGCGATTGCGATCGCCATCAACCTGTTCAATCCACAAAAAGTGGTGTTGGCCGGTGAAATTACTGAAGCCGATAAAGTGCTGTTTCCTGCCATTGAAGGGTGCATTAATACGCAGACGCTGCCTGCCTTCCGTAAAAACTTGCCGGTGGTGCGTTCCGAGCTCGATCATCGCTCGGCGATTGGCGCCTTTGCGCTGGCAAAACGCGCTATGCTGAATGGCATTTTGCTGCAACATCTGCTGGAAGAGTAATCACCAGCCCGCTTGTTTAGCGGGCCCGACCGGATGCAATTTATGACGATTAAAAGCGTAATCTGTGACATCGACGGCGTGTTGATGCACGACAATACCGCTGTTCCTGGCGCGAACGAATTTCTGCAGCGCATTTTTGGCGAAGGATATGCCGTTGGTGGTGTTGACCAACTATCCTTCACAAACTGCGCTGGATCTGGCGAACCGATTTGCCAACGCCGGCATTGACGTCCCCGATTCAGTGTTTTACACCTCGGCGATGGCTACCGCCGACTTCCTGCGCCGCCAGGAAGGGAAAAAAGCCTACGTGATTGGCGAAGGTGCGCTGATTCATGAGCTGTATAAAGCCGGCTTCACCATCACCGACGTCAACCCAGATTTCGTCATCGTTGGTGAAACGCGCTCCTTCAACTGGGAGATGATGCATAAAGCCGCTTTCTTCGTGGCCAATGGCGCACGCTTTATCGCTACCAATCCCGATACCCACGCGCGCGGCTTTGTTCCGGCGTGCGGAGCGCTCTGCGCGGGCATCGAAACCATTTCCGGCCGTAAACCGTTTTATGTCGGCAAGCCGAGTCCGTACATCATGCGCGCAGCGTTAAACAAGATGCATGCGCATTCGGAAGAGACGGTGATTGTCGGCGATAACTTGCGCACAGACATTCTGGCAGGCTTCCAGGCGGGTCTGGAAACCATTCTGGTGCTGTCTGGTGTATCCACGCTGAGTGATATTGATGCCATGCCTTTCCGCCCGGATTGGATTTATCCGTCGGTTGCCGATATCGACCTGTTCTGAACCCAGTCATCACCTCTTCTTATAGCCCTGCTCTTGCAGGGCTTTTGTTTTTTCTGGGGTTAAGCCTGACTTTGTTGCTCGCAGCGTGACCACAAAATGAACAAATCGGCCATTTCATTAGATACCATCTAAAATAATCATGCATTAATTGAATAATATTCAATATTACTCGCTCATCAACATTCTTTTTATCAAAGAATCGCAATTTTGCTTGCGCTAACACCACCATTTAGCGCATTTTCTTATGCATCACGCAGTCAAGGCTGCCGGACAAACGTAGAAATAACTTCACCACAAGGTGAGATCAGGAGTCAGTTATGTGTTCAATTTTTGGTGTGCTGGATCTGAAAAGCGATCCTATTGAGCTGCGCAAGAAAGCGCTGGAATCTTCTCGTCTGATGCGTCACCGCGGCCCGGATTGGTCAGGTGTTTATGCAGATGATAAAGCCATTCTGGTACATGAGCGTCTGTCGATTGTTGACGTTAACAACGGCGCACAGCCGCTGTATAACGCTGGCCACACCCACGTACTGGCTGTTAACGGCGAAATTTACAACCATCAGGCGCTGCGTGCTGAGTTGAGCGATCGTTACGCTTTCCAGACCGGTTCTGACTGTGAAGTTATCCTCGCGCTGTATCAGGAAAAAGGCGTTGATTTCCTCGACGACCTGCAAGGCATGTTCGCCTTCATCCTGTGGGACAGCGTGAAGCAACAATATCTGATTGGCCGCGACCACATTGGCATTATCCCGCTGTATATGGGCAACGACGAGCACGGCAACCTGTATGTCGCTTCCGAGATGAAAGCATTGGTGCCGGTGTGCCGCAGCATCAAAGAATTCCCGCCGGGAAGCTACATGTCGAGCGCCGATGGTGAAATCCGTCGCTACTGGCAGCGTGACTGGATGGAATATTCAGCGGTTGAAAACAACACCACGGATGCCGCCGAGCTGAAGCATGCGCTGGAAGAGTCTGTAAAAAGCCACCTGATGTCTGACGTGCCGTACGGCGTGCTGCTGTCGGGTGGACTGGATTCATCCATCATCTCTGCCGTGACCAAACGCTTTGCAGCAAAACGTGTAGAAGATGCGGATAAGAGCGATGCATGGTGGCCGCAGCTGCACTCTTTCGCGGTTGGGCTGGAAGGTTCTCCAGACCTGAAAGCGGCGAAATCAGTCGCAGAACATCTTGGCACCGTGCATCACGAAATCCATTTCACCGTGCAGGAAGGTCTGGATGCGATTCGTGACGTGATTTACCACATCGAAACCTATGATGTGACCACCATTCGCGCCTCTACGCCGATGTATTTAATGTCGCGTAAGATCAAAGCGATGGGCATCAAAATGGTGTTGTCCGGTGAAGGTGCAGATGAAGTCTTTGGCGGCTACCTCTATTTCCATAAGGCGCCAAACGCCAAAGAATTCCACGAAGAGAACGTGCGTAAACTGCTGGCTCTGCACATGTTTGACTGTGCTCGCGCCAACAAAGCGATGTCCGCATGGGGTGTGGAGGCGCGTGTGCCGTTCCTCGACAAGAAATTCCTCGACGTGGCGATGCGCATTAACCCGGCAGACAAACTGTGCGGCAGCAACGGCAAGATGGAAAAACACATTCTGCGTGAATGCTTCTCTTCTTATCTGCCAGAAAGTGTGGCGTGGCGCCAGAAAGAGCAGTTCTCAGACGGTGTTGGCTACAGCTGGATCGATACGTTGAAAGAAGTGGCGGCGAAGCAAATCACCGACCAACAGCTGTCAACTGCGCACTTCCGCTTCCCGTACAACACGCCGAACTCGAAAGAAGCGTATCTGTATCGCGAGATCTTTGAAGAGTTGTTCCCGATCGCCAGCGCTGCTGAGTGTGTGCCGGGCGGTCCATCGGTCGCCTGCTCTTCTGCTAAAGCGATTGAGTGGGATGAAGCATTCAAATCAATGGATGACCCATCAGGTCGTGCCGTTGGCGTGCATCAGTCCGCGTATAAATAAGGTTTTTACTCAACAAGATAAGGGGCTCAATCGAGCCCTTTTTTTATGCAATCTGTCGTGCAACCTTTGAAATTTGCCGAATAAATCACCAGCCTGGTTACAAGCCAGACAAACAGGCGTTTTAAGGCGAAAAACGGCAAAAAAATTGTTGACGCTACAAGACTCAATACGCATAATGCGCCCCGCAACGCCGATGAAGGTTACGCGAAAAAGATGGCTACGTAGCTCAGCTGGTTAGAGCACATCACTCATAATGATGGGGTCACAGGTTCAAATCCCGTCGTAGCCACCATCTTTTTGCGGGAGTGGCGAAATTGGTAGACGCACTAGATTTAGGTTCTAGCGCCGCAAGGTGTGCGAGTTCAAGTCTCGCCTCCCGCACCATTTCAGTCTTCGGCAGCCGGATGGGGTATCGCCAAGCGGTAAGGCACTGGTTTTTGATACCAGCATTCCCAGGTTCGAATCCTGGTACCCCAGCCAATCCGGATTATGTTGTGGATACAAAGTCGACGAATGGGATATCGCCAAGCGGTAAGGCACCGGTTTTTGATACCGGCATTCCCTGGTTCGAATCCAGGTATCCCAGCCATCGTCGGACGCAGTAAGCAGTACAAAGGCTACGTAGCTCAGCTGGTTAGAGCACATCACTCATAATGATGGGGTCACAGGTTCAAATCCCGTCGTAGCCACCAAATTATTGGGGTGTCGCCAAGCGGTAAGGCTCTGGTTTCTGATACCAGCATTCCGGGGTTCGAATCCCTGCACCCCAGCCATAAAAAGACAATTTGATAAAACACCTATTGGGGTGTCGCCAAGCGGTAAGGCACTGGTTTCTGATACCAGCATTCCGGGGTTCGAATCCCTGCACCCCAGCCAAATTGCACAATAAAGCCCGCTTATGCGGGCTTTATTGTTTTCTGCGTTCGGGGATTAATCATGAGCGCATAAATGCGCTCCCTACGATCACAAACCTAATGCGTAACGCAGCACTTTGCGTTTCAACGCTCCGGCATTCTCGGCCGCAATCAGCGCCAGGTTACGTGCAAAGCGCAGCGGCGGCAGCTTATTGCTAAACGCGAAGTAGAACAGATCCATCCCACCTTGCATCAGTAAATTGTCTTTATAACGCTGGCGATGATAGCGCTGCAGCACAGCGTCCGATGACCAGAGTTCAGCCTGGTTGCGCGCCTCGAGCAACGTCGTGATCAACGCATCCACATCCCGATAGCCTAGATTAACGCCCTGCCCGGCCAGCGGATTGATGGTGTGCGCCGCATCGCCCACCAGCGCCAATCCCGGCATCACATAACGCGTGGCATGGCGTCGCACCAGCGGGAAAGAGGCAGCGGTTTTCACCCGAATACGCCCAACACGTGCTGGGAAGTGAGCATAGATCTCTTTCTCCAGTTGCTGGAGCGGCAAACTTTGCAGCTGGCGGATGCGCGCGGGCGCGTCGTACCACACCAGCGAAGCACGACGATCAAACAGCGGCAGGAAAGCGCGCGGCCCTTGAGGCGTAAACTGCTGCCAGGTAGAATCGCCAGCATCCTGCTCGCACTCCACGCTGATCAGCATGCAGGATTGCGCATAGTTCCAACCCCGTACGCCAATGCCCGCTAACTGCCGCACACGCGAGTTGGCGCCATCTGCGCCGACCACTAAACGCGCATCCAACGTTTGACCATTATCCAGTTGCACATGCCAGCCGGCGCGATACGGCTGCAAACCCTGTAAACTCGCCGGGCAGATCAGCGTGATGCCCTCTTCCTGCATCTTTTCCCACAGCGCACGTTGCAGCACGCTGTTTTCCACCATAAAGCCCAGCTCAGGCAGCCCAAGCGACGCCGCATCAAACTTCACATGCGCGTTTTGCCACTCCCAGGTTTCCAACTGGCGGTAAGGTGCACAGCGCATCGCCTGCACGCGCGGCCAGACATTCAGTTGCTGCAGCAACGCTACCGAAGAGGCACCAATGGCGGAGATGCGCACATCCGGCTCGCTGCTGGCATCAAAGATTGCGGGTTCCGCCCGTTCAATCACCGCTACGCGGAACTGCTGCTGCGCCAGACCACATGCCAGCGCCGCACCGACCATGCCACCGCCCACGATCACCACATCAAAATGTGAATCCTGCATCGACTCTAATCCTTCTTTTTGCCGTGAGGCCTTCCAGCATCACGTTGATAGCTAAAGTGTACCGGAAATTAGCCACGTGATGCGATGCAGATGCGTGAAGCCTGGTAACAACAGCGTCGAAGCATTACAATACGCGCCCTGCACTTCGCTTGAATCAATGGCTAGTTCGATGACCAAAAAACTGCACATCAAAACCTGGGGCTGTCAGATGAATGAATACGATTCATCAAAGATGGCCGATCTGCTGAACAGTACGCACGGCTACACCTTAACCGAGGAAGCTGAAGAGGCGGACGTTCTGCTGCTCAACACCTGCTCTATTCGTGAAAAGGCGCAGGAGAAGGTTTTTGCTCTGTTAGGTCGTTGGAAAAAGCTGAAAGCGACAAATCCCGATCTGATCATCGGCGTAGGTGGCTGTGTCGCCTCACAGGAAGGGGAACGCCTGCGTCAGCGCGCCAGTTACGTCGATATCGTCTTTGGCCCGCAAACGTTGCATCGCCTGCCGGAGATGATCAACACCGTGCGCGGCAGCAAAAGTCCGGTTGTTGACATCAGCTTCCCGGAAATCGAGAAGTTTGATCGCCTGCCAGAACCGCGCGCCGATGGCCCAACCGCCTTCGTATCGATCATGGAAGGCTGCAACAAATATTGTACTTTCTGCGTGGTGCCTTACACGCGCGGCGAGGAAGTCAGCCGTCCAAGCGACGATATTCTGCTGGAAATCGCTCAGCTTGCCGCTCAGGGCGTACGTGAAGTTAACCTGCTGGGCCAGAACGTCAACGCCTATCGCGGTGCCACTTTTGATGGCGATATCTGCACCTTTGCGGAATTGCTGCGCTTAGTGGCAGCGATCGACGGCATTGACCGAATTCGCTTCACCACCAGCCATCCGATTGAATTCACCGATGACATCATCGAGGTTTACCGCGATACACCAGAGCTGGCGAGTTTTCTGCACCTGCCGGTACAGAGCGGTTCGGACCGCATCCTGACGCTGATGAAGCGCGCGCACACCGCACTCGAGTACAAAGCGATAATCCGCAAGCTGAAAGCCGCGCGTCCGGATATCCAGCTGAGCTCGGATTTCATCATCGGTTTTCCCGGCGAAACCCAGCAGGATTTTGAGCAGACCATGAAGCTGGTTGGCGAAGTGAATTTCGATGTCAGCTTCAGCTTTATCTACTCCATGCGCCCGGGCACGCCGGCCGCCGATCTGCCCGACGATGTGACAGAAGAGGAAAAAAAGCAGCGTCTATTCATCTTGCAGGACCGCATCAATCAGCAGGTGATGGCGTGGAGCCGACGCATGCTGGGCACCACACAGCGCGTGCTGGTGGAAGGCATTTCACGTAAGAATGTAATGGAGCTGACCGGCCGCACGGACAATAACCGCGTGGTGAACTTTGAAGCGCCGATAGAAATGATCGGTAAGTTTGTTGATGTTGAAATTGTTGATGTGTATGCCAGCTCCCTGCGCGGCGTGCTGGTGCGCACCGAAGATCAAATGGCGCTCCGTGTGGCCGAAAGCCCGGCATCGGTGATTGCGCGTACCCGCAAAGAGAACGACATCGGCGTCGGACTGTTCCAGCCTTGAAACCTCGAAC
>NZ_DAMBSA010000053.1:0-16934 GCF_032054795.1 Pantoea sp. CTOTU49201 | reverse complement strand
CATAACTTTAGCTGAAAAAAGAATAACATACCTATTGCGGCTTGGATAATTGTGCTTTATCACTACAATCACTCTGACCGATTAACGGCAGCCGTTCGGGTTGTGGCACAATAGCGTAAGTTTCATCGGGCCACATGGCCCGTGCGTTATCATGATGATAGCGCATCCTCTGAAGGTTCTGGAGAGTCACATGCAGCTTAAACGGGTAGCAGAAGCCAAACTGCCCACGCCATGGGGAGATTTCCTGATGGTTGGTTTTGAAGAACTGGCAACCGGCCACGACCATGTCGCGCTGGTTTATGGTGATATTAGCGATCACAATCCGGTGCTGGCACGCGTCCATTCCGAATGTTTAACTGGCGATGCCCTGTTCAGCTTGCGCTGTGACTGCGGCTTCCAGCTGGAAGCGGCGTTAACCGCGATTGCGGAAGAAGGCCGTGGCATCCTGATGTATCACCGTCAGGAAGGACGCAACATCGGTTTGCTGAATAAAATCCGTGCTTATGCGTTGCAGGATAAAGGTTACGACACTGTCGAAGCCAACCATCAGCTCGGTTTTGCCGCTGATGAGCGTGACTTCACGCTGTGTGCGGATATGTTCAAACTGTTGGGCGTCAATGAAGTGCGCTTGCTGACGAACAATCCGCGCAAAGTTGAGATCCTGACCGAAGCCGGTATCAATATCGTTGAACGCGTGCCGCTGGTTGTCGGGCGTAACCCGAAAAACGCGCACTATCTCGATACGAAAGCCGAGAAAATGGGTCATTTGCTGCCGAAGTCTTAAGCGGATTTTAAAGCAGATAAAAAAGCCGGGAATTCCCGGCTTTTTCTTTTAGTTCAGCATATTGCGTATCACGTAATGCAAAATACCATCGTTCTGGTAGTAGGTTAGTTCGTTACCCGTATCGATACGGCAGCGCGTTTCCAGCGTCTCTTTGCTGCCATCCACGCGCGTCAGCGTCACGTTTACAGTGCCACCCGGTTTAAGCTGCGACAGGTTCGCCACATCAATAAACTCTTCACCGGTGAGCTGCAGCGTTTTACGCGTCACGCCAGCCGGAAACTCGAGCGGCAAAATCCCCATACCAATCAGATTAGAGCGGTGAATACGCTCAAAGGATTCGGAAATAACCACGCGCACACCTTGTAAGCGCGGCCCTTTCGCTGCCCAGTCACGACTGGAGCCGGAACCGTACTCTTTACCGGCAATCACCGCTAATGGCACGCCTTCCTGCTGATACTTCATCGCCGCATCGTAAATCGCCAGCTGTTCGTTAGTGGGGAAGTGTTTGGTATAACCGCCCTCCACGCCCGGCACCATTTCGTTGCGAATACGGATATTGGCGAAAGTGCCGCGCATCATCACTTCGTGGTTACCACGACGCGAACCGTAAGAGTTGAAATCGGTGCGCTCAACGCCATGCGACAGTAAGTAGCGTCCGGCTGGACTTTCCGCTTTGATGCTACCCGCCGGAGAAATGTGGTCGGTGGTGACGGAATCACCCAGCATCGCCAGAATGCGCGCGCCTTTGATGTCCTGCACCGGCTTCGGCGTTTTCTCCATACCATCAAAGAATGGCGACAGGCGAATATAAGTAGAATCGCCATCCCAATCATAAGTTGCCGCTTCGCTGACTTTGATCTGCTGCCACTCCGGCGTGCCGTCAAATACCTCGGCATACTCTTTGTGGAACATATCGCTGGTCACTTTCTGCACCGCTTCCGAAATCTCTTCCGGCGACGGCCAGATATCCTTGAGGAAGACATCATTGCCCTGTCGATCCTGACCGATCGGATCAGATTGCAGATTGATCTTCATGTTACCCGCTAAAGCATAAGCCACCACCAACGGCGGCGAAGCCAGCCAGTTGGTTTTAATCAGCGGATGAATGCGGCCCTCAAAGTTACGGTTACCCGAAAGCACGGCAGCAACCGTGAGATCGCCCTCTTTAATCGCGCTTTCTATCGCATCAGGTAACGGACCGGAGTTGCCGATACAAGTGGTACAACCGTAACCGACCAAATTGAACCCTAATTCGTCCAGATAAGGCGTAAGTTGGGCCACAGCAAGATAATCAGAAACCACTTTAGAACCTGGCGCCAGCGAGGCTTTAACCCACGGCTTGCGCATCAGACCGCGCTCAACGGCTTTCCTCGCCAGCAAACCGGCGGCCATTAGCACGCTAGGATTCGAGGTGTTAGTACAAGAGGTAATCGCCGAGATCACTACCGCACCGTCATCCAGCTGATAGCTTTCTCCGGTTTCACTATCGCGATAGCTGACCGTTTTATGCGGTTTTTGCGCCTGATTAACTTCCAGTTCATTACTGGCATCAAAGGCTGTAGGAACATCGCCCAGCGATACGCGATCCTGCGGGCGTTTTGGTCCGGCAAGGCTGGATTCAACATCACCCATGTCCAGCGCTAAAGAGCTGGTGAACACCGGTTCATCGCCCGCATTGCGCCACATACCTTGTTGCTTAGCATAGGCCTCAACCAGTTCAACCTGCTCAGCATCGCGGCCGGTTAGCGTCATGTAGCTTAAGGTAACATCATCAACCGGGAAGAAGCCGCAGGTCGCACCATATTCCGGTGCCATGTTGGCGATGGTGGCGCGGTCGGCCAGCGGCAAGTCCGCTAAACCATCACCGTAAAATTCAACGAATTTACCCACAACGCCGTGTTTACGCAGCATTTGGGTGACGGTTAACACTAAATCCGTTGCGGTAATACCGGGACGCAGTTTACCGGTGAGTTTGAAACCGACTACGTCAGGAATCAGCATCGAAACCGGCTGGCCAAGCATCGCCGCTTCAGCCTCAATTCCGCCGACACCCCAACCCAATACGCCGAGCGCATTGATCATGGTAGTGTGCGAATCGGTGCCCACCAGCGTATCGGGATAAGCAATCTCTTGCCCATTCAGCGTCTCATGCCAGACAGATTTACCGAGATATTCCAGATTGACCTGATGACAAATCCCGGTGCCCGGCGGCACTACGCGGAATCGATTGAAAGCTTTTTGCCCCCAGCGCAGGAAGACGTAGCGCTCATGGTTGCGCTCCATTTCCAGATGCACATTTTCACCAAAGGCTTTGTCATCACCGAAATGGTCCACGGTTACAGAGTGGTCGATGACCAGATCTACCGGGGATAAAGGATTGACTTTGGCGACATCGCCGCCGAGGCGTTTCACCGCTTCGCGCATGGCGGCTAAATCCACCACCGCCGGCACGCCGGTAAAATCTTGCATTAATACACGCGCTGGACGATAGGCAATCTCACGATCGGCGTGAGCATCTTTTTGCCAGGCGACCAGCGCTTCAATATCTTCCAGCGTGACAGAATCACCATCCTGCCAGCGCAATAGGTTTTCCAGCAGGACTTTCATCGACTTGGGCAAGCGATCAATATTGCCCAACTGCTGAGCTGCTTTGGGCAAGCTGTAGTAATGATATTTTTTTGCCCGAACATCCAGCGTGTCCTGACTCTGCTCGCGTAACGTTAACGACATAGCGCCTCCATGTAAGTGAATCTCTTTTTAAACCTCAGTGACTGCAAGGTTTAACTTAAAGATAGACCACATTACCGTTAACGTTTTGATAACAACACGAATTGACACATTAAAGCACAATGAAAAATGCCCCGACGTTTGTCAGGGCATTTATATAATTCAGTTTAATTTGAGTTAGAGCTTAAATCATCGCCCAAAAGGCGGCAGCCCAAAAAGCCAGGGAAAAGGTATATACGCTCACCCAGGATAATGTCGTTGTATTGATGTTCATAATTCACTCCCTCCCGGATTCCGGGCAAAAAAAGTCCACCGTCTTCAGCGTTGTACTGATGACACCGTTTTTTTAATGCTGAGTGTTAAAGGACGGGCTTTTAACTTGCCCACCGGATAATCCGGCAAAAAGAGGGACTAAATGTCTAAATATGGAACAGAACGCATACCGCGTTATTTGGACTTCATATCCATGAAGGATTCAATAAAGTTGCGCTGATTCTCACTGAGTTCCCACGAAACAGGAATGGTCACTTGTGGTTCAGTGGATACAACGTCTTTCACTTTGCACGCAGGCGTTTGCGGCTGACGCGCAGAAACCGGATGCTTACGACTGAGTGTATTTGCCCACATGGCTTAACCCCACATACGCCAAATCATTAACGCCACCACTACCCAGAACAGTGCTGAAGCAGCGAAGACAGTCATCCAAGCTTTGCGACGGGTGTTGCCAGTACGCTCAACTTTGGTGCTTTTAGTCCGGAAGCCCGGCTGTACAGTTATTCTCGTATTCATAGTTTTTGATAATCACTCTCAATAAAACGATTGATGACAACGATTAAGATTTAGGACGAATCCTAAACTTGTTAAGACCGAAAATCCAGTTATTTTTATTGAGCACAACGATTAACGCTATTTATCAAAACACAAAAGATTGATGAGATAAATTTAATTGCCAACATAACTATTAATTAAATCGTTACATTGTAAATTTGGGTTAACAGCAAATTAGATCCAATCTAAATTTGAGTTTAATTTACCAACCCAGTAAAAAAGCCCTTCTCCATCAACTCTTAACTAGAGTATGGGAATATTCCTGGCGAGCTGCAAAGTAGCATCGTAAAAATTGTGTACTGATTCGCATTTAATAGATAACAATGAAAAAACATGTGACCCATGTTTCATTTACATAAAAATAATGATTTTTTTTGAAGTACTCGTGGCGCTAAGCGCTAAGGGATTCCGAAGGTGCCCACTGGACACCTTGGCAAAAGAATGAGTTAGGAATTTACTTGAAGGGTAATTTGATGTCGCGGAACATGGCTTCAATGTCTTCATTGGAGCGCAGTGCGACCGCCGCATCCACCACATCACGCGTGAGGTGCGGTGCAAAACGTTGAATAAAATCATACATATAACTGCGCAGGAAGGTGCTACGTCTAAAGCCAATCTTGGTCGTACTATTCGTAAAGATTTCTGATGCTTCAATACGCACCAAATCGGGGTCTGCAATCGGGTCCACCGCCATGCTGGCAATCACGCCAACGCCCAAGCCTAAACGCACATAGGTCTTAATTACGTCAGCATCTGTCGCAGTAAAGACGATGCGTGGTGTTAATCCTGCGCGATTGAACGCGGTATCCAGCTCTGAACGGCCGGTAAAGCCGAAGGTGTAAGTCACTAACGGGAAATCCGCCAGCTCTTCGATTGTCACATTCGATTTACCTGCCAGCGGATGGTCGGGCGTCACGACGATGGCGCGATTCCAGTGATAGCACGGCAGCATGATCAAATCGTCATACAGATGCAGCGCTTCGGTGGCAATGGCAAAGTCGGCATTACCCTTTGAAACCGCCTCAGCTATTTGCGTAGGCGATCCTTGATGCATATGCAGAGAGACGCGTGGGTAGCGCTCAATAAAGCCTTTAATCACGCCAGGCAGCGCATAACGCGCTTGCGTGTGCGTGGTCGCTACATATAACGAACCTTTATCCGGCCAGGTATGTTCACCGGCAACCGATTTAATCGCGTCAACTTTAGACAGCACTTCGCGCGCAATACGAATAATCTCTTCGCCTGCAGGCGTTACTTGCGTCAGATGCTTACCACTGCGCGCAAATATCTGCACGCCCAACTCATCTTCTAACATACGGACTTGCTTACTGATGCCCGGCTGCGAGGTATATAAGCCTTCGGCGGTCGATGAGACATTAAGATTGTGATTAACCACTTCGACGATGTAACGCAACTGCTGCAATTTCATAGTTATATCTTCCTGGTAGCGACAGAGGTGCATTCCCGGCAGGCGTGTTTCCGCCTTGATTGCGGTGAGGGAGGGAAAGCGAGTCAGCGAAACGAAAAGAGTTCTATAACTACTATATCAGTTAAAGGAAGAATGTAGAACGATTAGCTATAAGGATAAGAGAAAGGCCAGCGGATGCTGGCCTTGTGGGGAATTACTTCTTCGCTTCCTGCCATTTGCCGTCAATATAGAACATTGACCAGCCAGTGGCTTTGCCATCCTTTTCGGAAGAGACATATTGCTGTTTAGTCTTGCGACTGAAACGCACCATCGTCTTATTCCCATCCGGATCGGCGGCTGGCGCTTCTGACAGATATTTCAGCTTCTCTGGCAGACGGTCGGCAAAGCGTTGCAGCTCTTCCACCAGCGGCGCGCGCGTTTCACGTGATTTCGGGAAGGTATTCGCGGCAAGGAATACGCCCGCTGCGCCATCACGCAACACAAAGTAAGCATCCGATTTTTCACACTGCAGTTCTGGCAGCGGCACCGGATCTTCTTTTGGCGGTGCGACATCACCGTTACGCAGAATCTTACGGGTATTTTTGCACTCGTCGTTGGTACAGGCCATGTACTTACCGAAGCGACCCATTTTCAGGTGCATCTCAGAACCACATTTCTCGCACTCAACAATCGGACCATCGTAGCCCTTGATGCGGAATTCGCCCTGCTCGATCTCGTAGCCGTCGCACTCTGGGTTATTACCGCAGACGTGCAGCTTGCGCTGGTTATCGATCAGATAGCTGTCCATCGCGGTGCCACACTTCTGGCAACGACGACGGGCGCGCAGCGCGTTGGTTTCAGCATCATCGCCTTCCAGCACGTTGAGCACTTCATTTTCCGGGATCAGGTTGATGGTCTGCTTGCAGCGCTCTTTAGGCGGCAACGCATAACCCGAGCAACCAAGGAACACGCCGGTACTGGCGGTGCGAATTCCCATCGGACGGCTACAGGTTGGGCAGTCAATCGACGTCAACACCATCTGGTTCGGCTGCATACCGCCCTCTTCCGGATCTTTCTCAGCGTCATCTAACTGCTGGCTGAAATCACTGAAGAAGGAATCGAGCACCGCTTTCCATTCGGCTTCATTATTCGCCACCTGATCGAGGCTATTTTCCATGCGCGCGGTGAAGTCATAGTTCATCAGCTCGCGGAAGTTAGACTCCAGACGGTCGGTAACAATTTCACCCATTTTTTCAGCGTAGAAACGGCGGTTCTCAACACGCACGTAACCACGATCCTGAATGGTAGAGATAATCGAGGCGTAAGTTGATGGACGACCAATGCCGCGTTTTTCCAGCTCACGGACCAGCGACGCTTCGCTGAAGCGCGCTGGCGGTTTGGTGAAGTGCTGGCTTGGCATCAGCTCTTTAAGATCCAGCATGTCGCCAACATCCACCGGCGGCAGCGTCAGATCCTCATCATTTTTACGCAGCGCAGGCATCACACGCGTCCAGCCATCGAAACGCAGCGTACGACCTTTGGCTTTCAATTTGAATTCAGCCGCGCCCACGGTCAACGTAGTAGAGTCGTACTGAGCCGGTACCATCTGGCAGGCAACGAACTGGCGCCAAATCAGCTGATAAAGTTTCTGCGCGTCAGCTTCCATATCTTTCAGCTGCTCAGCGACGATATTCACATCAGAAGGACGAATCGCTTCATGCGCTTCCTGTGAATTCTCTTTGCTGGCATAGGTATTCGGCGCTTCTGGCAGGTACTTTTTACCGAAGCTGCTCTCAACATAGCCACGCGCCATCGCCACGGCATCCTGGCTCAGATTGGTGGAGTCGGTACGCATATAAGTGATGTGGCCCGCTTCATACAAGCGCTGCGCCATCATCATGGTCTTCTTCACGCCAAAGCCCAGACGCGTACTCGCCGCCTGTTGCAGCGTTGAGGTAATAAAAGGTGCAGAAGGCTTGCTGCTGGTCGGTTTGTCTTCACGATCCAGCACTTCATAACGCGCTTTCTGCAAAATCGCCACCGCCGCGTGAGTTTGCTCACGATTAACCGGACGGAACGCTTTGTCATTCTGATGCGTAACCTGCATAGCCAGATCGGCGCCTTTCGGCGTGGCGAAATCAGCATCGATTTCCCAATACTCTTCTGGCACAAAGGCTTTGATTTCGTGCTCGCGCTCAACCACCAAACGCACAGCAACCGACTGAACGCGACCGGCTGACAGGCCGCGAGCAATTTTCTTCCACAGCAGTGGCGATACCATGTAACCCACCACGCGATCCATAAAGCGGCGCGCTTGCTGTGCGTTGACACGTTCAATATTGAGCTCGCCCGGCTTGTCGAACGCCTGACGAATCGCATTCTTGGTAATTTCGTTAAACACCACGCGGCTAAAGCGCTTATCGTCCCCACCGATCACTTCCCGCAGGTGCCAGGCAATGGCTTCCCCTTCGCGGTCAAGGTCGGTTGCGAGATAGATGTGGTCTGCATCGGCAGCCAGGTTTTTCAACTCAGCGACAACTTTCTCTTTGCCCGGCAGAATTTGATAATCCGCTTCCCAACCATGCCAGGGATCAACGCCCATGCGGTTTACGAGTACGGCTTTCTCATCCTTTTTTACCTTTTTTCCAGGTTTCGCTTTTTCCCCGTCGGCACTTTTACGGGCAGTTGAACCGCTGGTCGGCAAATCACGGATATGACCGACACTGGATTTCACCACGTAGTCATTACCGAGGTATTTATTGATTGTTTTGGCCTTTGCCGGGGACTCAACGATTACGAGTGATTTACCCATATGTACCTTTACCTAAATGAAACGTCCTGATAAACGGGAGAGAATTGGAGGTCCCAAAACCCAATGGGTTCAATATTGCTGCCAGCATTTCGCATTTCAAGGCAGCAGGGATAATCTCAGGTCAGATTGCGTCGACTTCTGCAACTTTATGATTAGGAGCGAGTTTTCCATCTGACAGAACCACACATCCGGGTGTGATCTCCCTGAAAGCTGAATCGCCCACACTCTACCTGATAAAATCCGTTACGCAACTTAATTAGCATTCTGCCTAATTTTGCGCCAGTTTTTACGACGCCATGCTGATTTGCTGAACGCGATAGCTCGCAAGTAATATAGAAGGAGAAAAATGGCTGTCAAAAAAGAGGTGAAAAATGTCAGTGCCAACGGAATCTATTTCACGCCACACGTTACTGGAAATAGCCAATCAGATAATCACGCAGCACGACAATTATTTTGTCGGATTAGAAGCTAATGATGTGATTCAGCAAGGTGATGTTTTGGTGTTTCGCGGTCCCTATTTTCTTGATGATCAAGGCTTGCCTACGGCCAAAACCACCACGGTATTTAATGTGTTTAAACACCTCGCAGTCGAACTCTCCTCTCAATATCATCTGGCATAAAAAAGCCCGGCAATTGCCGGGCTCGGTTACAACAGCGGCTTCTCGCCGCGCTGCCATATTTTCAGAATCAACCGCTCTGCCGCCAGACTAGCGCTGTTAGTGAAGCGATCCATCATTTTACGCTTACGTGCGTAGTGCACGCCTAACACGGTGAAGCGATCCATATGCTTAATAATCAACGCATCGCTGGTGCCGATTTCATCGATCAGGCCTAAACCCAGCGCCTGACGGCCATACCAATGCTCGCCGGTCGCCACTTTACTGAGATCGAGCGACGGACGCATCTGCTGCACGAAATCCTTAAACAGCTGATGGGTTTCATTGAGATCTTCCTGGAATTTCTCGCGCCCTTCGTCGGTGTTTTCACCAAACAGCGTTAAGGTACGTTTGTATTGACCGGCGGTATGCAGCTCGACGTCAATATCGTTACGCTTTAACAGACGATTGAAGTTAGGGATCTGCGCGACCACGCCAATAGAACCAATAATAGAAAACGGTGCGGCGACGATGCGATCCGCTACGCAAGCCATCATGTAACCGCCGCTGGCAGCGATTTTATCCACTACGGCTGTCAATTGCAGGCCGGCATCACGCAGACGTTGCAGCTGCGAAGCCGCCAAACCGTAGCCGTGTACCACGCCGCCTGGGCTTTCCAGACGCAGCAGCACTTCATCACCCGGCAGCGCAACCGCCAGCACCGCGGAGATCTCTTCTCGCAATGAAGTGACTTCACTCGCGTCCATGCTGCCTTTGAACTCCAGCACATACAGCGTTGGCTTCAGCGTCTCGCTCACGCCCGCTTTGGCATTGCGTTTATCGGCTTTCGCCTTTTGCTTCTCTTCTTTCTTATGCTGCTTGAGCCACACTTTTTGCGCCTGCGGCTTCATTTTGGCGAGCTGCAGATCTTCCTTCATCTCACGATAATCATCATCAAGATGCGTCAAACGCAGCTGGCCGCTGCTGTGACGTTTACGCAGCGCGGCATTAAGCACAATCAGAACAATAGCTGCGATCGCCACCACCACGGTGACGGCCTTAGCCAGAAATAATCCGTAACTGGAGAAAAAATCCATTCTGCCGCCTTATTAAACAGTAAATTACAACAGCTTCAAGTTTACCCGCTTTACGCGCTGTCGTCGCCTGAAATGCCCGCAGGCGGCACAGAATGCGAGGCTAAGCGATTGCACCGCGCGGCAAATTCAGGCATAAAGCCAAAAACCTCCTGACCCGAGCAAAGGACATCGCTGTGCATTATCAACCGAAAAGCGATCTGCTGGAAAATCGCATCATTCTCGTCACCGGCGCTTCCGACGGCATTGGCCGTGAAGCAGCGCTGACCTATGCGCGCTACGGCGCGCGCGTCATCCTGTTGGGACGCAACGCCGACACGCTGCAGAAAACTGAGCAAGCCATCAACCAGTTAAACCAGCAGCCTGCGTCTTCTTTATTACTGGATCTGGCTCAAGCCACGCCAGAAAGTTGCCAGCAGCTGGCCGACCAGGTCGCTGCGCTGGTGCCGCGTCTGGATGGGGTGCTGCACAATGCCGGCATTCTGGGCGAGATTGTGCCGCTGGAAGAACTCGATCCGCAGATCTGGCGTAACGTGATGCAGATTAACCTTGATGCCACCTTCTATTTAACCCAGGCATTACTGCCGCTGCTGCTGCAATCGGATGCCGGATCGCTGGTATTTACCACCTCCAGCGTGGGCCGCACCGGACGTGCCGGCTGGGGCGCGTACGCGGTTTCGAAGTTTGCCACTGAAGGCATGATGCAGGTACTGGCAGACGAGTATAAAAACCGTCATCTGCGGGTGAACTGCATCAATCCAGGCGGCACGCGCACCAAAATGCGCGCCAGCGCCTTCCCGGAAGAGGATGCCAATTTACTGAAAACCCCGGCTGACTTGATGCCGCTCTACCTCTATTTAATGGGCGATGACAGTCGTCGTAAAACCGGCACCAGCTTCGATGCGCAGCCGGGACGTAAAGCGGGGCCGGCAACCGCATGAGCGATCGCCATCAGCAACGTCAGCAACGCCTTAAAGAGCAGGTCGATGCCCGTATCGCCGCCGCCACCGAGACGCGCGGCATTTTGATGGTGTTCACCGGTAACGGCAAAGGCAAAACCACCGCCGCTTTCGGCACCGCGTTGCGCGCCTGTGGGCACGGCAAAAAAGTGGCGGCGGTTCAGTTTATTAAAGGCGAATGGCCAAACGGCGAACGCAACTTGCTGGAGCAGCACGGCGTCGAATTTCAGGTGATGTCCACGGGATTTACCTGGGATACGCAGAACCGCGAGACCGATACCGCCGCCTGTCAGTTAGTGTGGCAGCAGGCGCGTCGCATGTTGGCCGATGACAGCGTCGATCTGGTGATTCTGGATGAAATCACTTACATGGTGAGCATGGATTATCTGGATTTAAATGAGTTGGTCGATGTGCTGAACCAGCGCCCTGCACAGCAAAGCGTGATCATTACTGGTCGCGGCTGTCATCGTACGTTACTGGATTTGGCGGATACCGTGACGGAAATGCGTCCGGTGAAGCATGCGTTCGATGCGGGAATTCAAGCACAGCAAGGAATAGACTGGTAAAACGCTGACGCCGCAAATTACGGCGTCAGGTTTCGCATCAGGAACCGCGTTTGGTGTTATTACGACGCGGATTGTTGCTCACCACACCGTGACGTTTTACCGCTCGACGGATTTGGTTAGCCTTGGTGCGACGACGATCCTTTTCGACGGCCACTTTAGTGACCGTCTCTTCCGGCATACTGACCAACGTACGCAGATAGTTGACCGCCGGTAATTCCATCTCGATCCAGCCGCCGCGTGGCAAGCCTTTCGGCAACTGGATATCACCATAACGCACACGCATCAGTCGGCTAACCTGCACGCCGACCGCTTCCCACAGACGACGCACTTCGCGGTTACGTCCTTCAGTCAGCGTCACGTTGTACCATTGGTTAATGCCTTCGCCACCGGCAAACTTAATGGTTTTGAACGATGCCGGGCCATCTTCCAGCTGCACGCCTTTGCTCAGCTGACGGATTTTATCGTCATCCACTTCGCCAAACACGCGAACCGCATATTCACGCTCAACTTCACGGCTTGGGTGCATTAAACGGTTAGCCAGTTCACCATCGGTGGTGAACAGCATCAAACCACAGGTATTCACATCCAGACGACCAACGGCAATCCAGCGTGAACCACGCAGACGCGGCAGACGATCAAACACGGTTGGACGCCCTTCCGGATCGTTACGCGTGCAGAGCTCACCTTCCGGTTTGTAGTACGCCAGTACGCGGCACACTTCGGTCGCCGACTCAGCGATGGACACCAGATGGCCATCAATACGAATTTTCAGGGATTTATCACTTTCAACACGATCGCCAAGCGTCGCCAGTTTGCCGTCAACGCTGACGCGTCCGGCTGAAATCATGGTTTCGATTTCGCGACGCGAACCGTGACCGGCGCGCGCTAATACTTTCTGTAATTTTTCGCTCATAGAGCCTCGTTGTCGCCTTCCCAGGCGTCGTGGTAAGAAGAGGTACGATACAGGGATTACCATTTCCCATATCAGAATCTGTTACCGCTCTGCATCGCTGATGCAATCTCAGACGGCCCGTGATTTTACACTAACGCAAGTTTTGTTAACACCTTTTCCTTTGCTGCCGATAACAGAGGGTCCGTTAAAAACGGCTTAATTAGCACCATAGCAATAAACATTCAGCTGACTGATAGATCGATCTCATTTTCGTCATCAGCATCCACGCCAAGTTACTGAAATATTGTCATTTGCCACTTACCGTTCCCGCCTGAATCTGTACCCGACATAAGCCACCTGATACATTAGCGCTTCGCGAGACTGCCAGGGCAGTATTGCGCGCCACGCTTAAGGATAATCACAAACTTTAAATCTAGTTAAAAACCACGAAACAGCATAAAACGCTATTTAATGGCGTTAAATAAGCCCTTTTCCGGCAATAAATATAAATTGATAGTTTATTGGCACTACAGGTTGGATTAAGTCTGTATTTTTGTATTTTTTGATTAATATTAAATTTGCTGAATTGTTCTGAAGAAAAAACTGTGTAAAATTTAAGCCTGAAATCCAGTGAGTCGTCATAATAACATAGCTTTCACTTACTATTTATATTCGTTCAACTAACAAACCATTAACGAACACTGTGTAATTTCACTGATATTATAAACCGGCGCGCGCGGGATTTGACGCGTTTATTCATTTACGGAATGAATTTAATTTGCATGTCGAAAGTCTTCACCAGGGATTTTACGGACATGCTTTAATGAAGATCACTGCCATGAAAACCTCTCTGCTTTGGCCTGCGCTTGCTGCGCTGGCACTGAGCGGTTGTTCCGTGGGCCACACTGAGTACAGTCGTACTGCGATGCAACACGTTGATATGAGCGTGACAGGCATCCCGACTGTGCTGGGTTTGGGCATCCTCGGCACAACCATTCCTTTGACGCCAGAATACAGCCTGACGGCGGCGCACGTGGCAAAAACCGCCGTGCAGCGCGTGAAGGCTTATCATCCCTATTGCGACGTCGCGATTATTTATCATAAGAATAGCCCAGAAACGCTGGCTAAATTCCGCAGCGGTTCGATTGGTGAACCGATTAAAATGTACGGTTACAGCTTTATTTCCGCTATGCCGGTTGAATCGAGCGGCGTTAATTTAGCGCGCACCGCAATTACCAATAAATGGAATAAGAAGCCCTGCATGGCGATGGCATCAAATGCTGGCGTTGTGCAAGGAATGTCAGGTGGGGCGGTATATAATGCTGACCAAACTATTGGCGGCGTGATTGTTGGATACAGCCATGAAATATCTAACGTGCGCAGCAAGAAAGTCATCTTAAAAGATGTCTCGCTGTATATTCCGTACGGGGATTTCAAAAACTGGCTGGAATCCAATATTGGTCAGACGCAGAACGCCACGCCTGACCATGCATAATTATTCGAACGGGCGCGTGTCACCGACGCCTTCGCGCACCACCACTGGCGCATCGCTGGTGAGGTCGATCACCGTGGTTGGCTGCTGTCCCAGCGTACCGCCATCGATGATCAGATCCACCAGCTTGCCAATGCTGTACTGAATCTCTTCCGGATCGGACTCGGTAAAATCGTTGCCCGGCAACATCAGCGAGGTCGACATCATCGGTTCGTTGAGGCGCTCCAGTATTGCCAGCGCTACCGGATTGGACGGCACGCGCAGACCGATGGTTTTACGTTTGTCATTCATCAGACGACGCGGCACTTCTTTCGTCGCCTTTAAGATGAAGGTGTAATTGCCCGGCGTGTTATTTTTCAGGATGCGAAACGCGGAGTTATCCACCTGCGCGTAAGTCGACAGCTCCGACAAATCGCGGCACATCAACGTGAAGTTGTGATTGCCATCCAATTGGCGAATACGACAAATGCGCTCCATGGCATTTTTCTCTTCCAAACGGCAACCCAGCGCATAGCCAGAATCGGTTGGATATACAATCACGCTGCCTTTATTCAAATAATCAACGGCCTGATTCACCAGGCGCGGCTGCGGATTATCGGGATGAATGTGAAAATATTGACTCATAAAAACCTCATATCACCTGTCTGCAACAGCAATGCTGGGCGCCAACTCGGGGAAGCGTTCCCAAACCGGCTCCACGCCGCCCGGTAACCATAACTTGCGTCCCAGTTCTATCCACGGACAAGGTTGGTGGAAATCTGATCCCTGCGACCCGGCTAACTGATGGTCACGCGCATAGGTTGCCAGCTGCGTGCGCTCGTTTGGCGCTTGCTGACACTGCGCGACTTCCATGGCATCGCCGCCCACGTCGGCAAAATGCGCAATCAGCCGCTTTAACCATTTGGCCGACAAACCATAACGACCGGGATGCGCCAAAACGGCATAGCCGCCAGAATGATGAATAGCATCAATGGCTTGTTTAATTGTACACCATTGCGGAGGCACGTAGCCGGTTTTCCCGCGCGCCAGATAATTCTTGAACACCTGCGCCATATTATCGGCTTTGCCAATCTCCACCAGATAACGCGCAAAATGGCCACGCGTAATCAGGCCGCCTTGCGCCAGACGCTGGGCTCCGGCCAGCGCATCAGGAATGCGCGCACGCTCAAGGCGTTCGGCAATCTGCTGCGCGCGATCTACACGTGTCTGATGCTGCTGCGCGAGGAATTCAGTCAGTGCGGGATGCTGGCAATCAACATTCAGCCCCACAATGTGGATTTCGTGGTTTTCCCATAAAGTTGACGCCTCTAAACCGGCCAATATGCGGATCGGCAGATCCTGTTGTACCACTGCCGCCTGCGCTTCTGCCACGCCCGCCACCGTGTCGTGATCGGTGATCGCCAGCACGCCGACTTTCATCTCAACCGCACGCTGTACCAGCGCGGTCGGCGTTAATAAGCCGTCAGAAGCCAGCGTATGGCTGTGTAAATCATAAAGGGGAAAACGAGCGATGTCCGACAAGATAACTCCAGCAACTGCATAAACCGGCAGGCATGATAACGATTTTGTCCCTGGCTGAAAAAGGGTATTGACATTTTTCGCCCGAACCAGTTAACTAGTACACAAGTTCACACGTAATGGGTATTTAATCATGACTATTTTCGGTACGCTTTTAAATGGTTGGTGGCGCGAAGATCCCTTTATCGGGCGACATCGTCGTGCACAACTCGCGTAACCGCAGTGCAGATTGATACCTAAGCCCGCCACCGAGCGGGCTTTTTTTTGAGCGAAATTCAGAGAATCCATTATGGCTATTGCGAAACCTACATTGAAGTTGATAACCGGTACCGCGCCCTACCGCGAAGATCCGGCCGCAGTGTTTCATCAGTTATGCGGCGCACGTCCAGCAACTCTGCTGCTTGAATCCGCTGATATCGACAGCAAACAAAACCTGAAAAGCCTGTTAATCGTCGATAGCGCGCTGCGCGTCAGCGCGTTGGGCAACATCGTCACCATCAAAGCGCTGTCGGAAAATGGTCGCGCCATCTTGCCGCTGCTGGACGAAGCGCTGCCGCCTGAAGTGCGCATCGATGTGCGCCCTGATGGCCGCGAGCTGCATTTCACTCAGCCGCAAGGTATGCAGGACGAAGATTCCCGCCTGAAAGCCCTTTCGGTTTTTGATGCGCTGCGCCTGATTCCGCAACTGGTAAACAGCCCGGAAGAGGAGCGCGAAGCGATGTTGCTCGGCGGTTTGTTTGCCTACGACCTGGTGGCGGGTTTCGAAGATCTGCCGGAACTGCGTAACGAACAGCGTTGCCCGGATTACTGCTTCTATCTGGCCGAAACCTTATTAGTGATCGACCACCAGCAACGCACGGCGCGTCTGCAGGCCAGCTTGTTCAGCCCATCGACCAGCGAGTTTCAGCGCCTGCAAGGCCGCATTGAACAACTACGCGGCCAGATGACGCAAGCTGCGCCAGTATTGCCGGTTCAGCGCGTCGAGCAAATGACGCTGAGCACCAGTCAAAGCGACGAAGAGTATTGCAACGTGGTGCGTGAAATGCAGGAAGCAATTCGCATCGGCGAAATCTTCCAGGTGGTCCCTTCACGTCGCTTCTCGCTGCCGTGCCCTTCTCCGCTGGCCGCTTATGACACGCTGAAAAACAGCAATCCAAGCCCTTACATGTTCTTTATGCAGGATCAGGATTTCGCGCTGTTTGGCGCCTCGCCAGAAAGCTCACTGAAATATGACGCAACCTCGCGCCAGATTGAGATC
>NZ_DAMBSA010000052.1:12040-17114 GCF_032054795.1 Pantoea sp. CTOTU49201 | reverse complement strand
GTTTGCTGGCATGTTGAAAAATAACGCCAACGTTAATCTCAAACAGTCGCCGGGTGCTGCAGTGTTCTGGGTCGATCTCAATACGCAAAGCAAAGCGCTAAGCGATGTGCGCGTGCGTCAGGCGCTGAACTTCGCCACCGACCAGCAAGCGCTGGTGAAAGCCATCATGTTCGGTTATGCGCAACCGGCGAACTCCGCGCTGGCACCGGTTGATCCTAACTACGACAAAGCGCTGCATGACTATCCTTACGATCTGCAAAAAGCCAAAGATCTGCTGAAAGCGGCGGGTTACGCCGACGGTTTCCCGATGTCGATTGCGGTGCAAGCTCCGGATGCGCGTACCGCACAAGTGCTGCAGGGCATGTGGAGCAAAATCGGCGTGAAACTCAACGTGCGCCAGATGGAGAGCGGCGTGTGGACCAAAGCGGCGTTTGCCGATGGCAAAGAGAAAGCCGCACAGGGTACCGATGCGGTGCTGGCGTCATGGTCTTCCGGTTTGTATGGCTCAGATCTGCAACTGCGTCCGCTCTATCACACCAGCAGTTTCGCGCCGGGCGGGGCCAATCTGGGCTTCTTCAGCGATAAGCAAACCGATGATCTCATCGATACCGCTGCATCAACGCTCGACGATGCCAAACGCAAAGATCTCTACTTCCAGGCGCAAAAACAGATCAGCGGATTAGCGCCGCAGGTGCTGCTGTTCTATCAGGACGATCTCTATGCCACACGTAAAAATATCAGCGGCGTGGTGATGCAGCCGGGCGGACAAATCGTCGTACGCGACGCGGTGAAGCAATAACCCAATGGTTGATGTGATATGAAAGCGTACGTCGCAAAAAAGGTGCTTTCGCTGCCGTTAATCATTTTCGGCGTGTCGATTATCGTGTTTATCGCCATCCGCGCGCTGCCGGGCGATCCGGCGCGGCTGATGGCGGGACCGGAAGCGCCGCAGGAAGCGGTGGACAGTATGCGCGTGCGGCTGGGGCTCGATCAGCCGCTGCCGCTGCAATACGTCAAATTCGCGGCGGAAGCGCTGCACGGCAATCTTGGCTTGTCGTTGCAGTCGCAGCGTCCGGTGATGACCGAGATCAGCGAGCGCTTGCCGTACACCTTATCGCTGGCGGCGCTGGCGTATTTGTTGGCGATTGCAATTGGTGTTCCGGCGGGCATGACCGGCGCCATCTATCGCCAGCGCATTCCCGATCAAATCGTGATGGTGCTGACCATTGCCGGTGCGTCGATTGCCAACTTCTGGCTGGCGCTGCTGGCGATGAATTACTTCGCGGTTGAGCTGGGCTGGTTACCGCTGCTGGGTGCCGATTCGTGGAAAAACTACATTATGCCCACCGTCACGCTGGCGATCTTGCCGATGGCGATGATTGCGCGCATGACGCGTTCCAGCATGCTGGATGTGCTGAGTCAGGATTACATCCGCACCGCCAAAGCCAAGGGTTTATCCTCCGCCAGCATTAACTGGAAGCACGCGCTGCGTAATGCGCTGATCCCGATTGTCACCATCGTGGCGCTCAACTTCGGCAGCCTGATTGGCGGCGCGGTGGTGACCGAATCGGTGTTCAACTGGCCGGGTATTGGCCGCTTGTTGGTGGATTCAGTGCGCTACCGCGATTATCCGGTGATTCAGGGCGTGACGCTGGTGGCCGTTACCGGCGTGGTGCTGATGAATCTGGTCGGCGAAATCCTGATTGGCCTGCTCAATCCAAAAATAAGGTTCGACTGATGAACAGCATTGAAACTTCCGTGCTGCCGCCGCGTTCGCGCAGCCGACACCTGATCAGCATCCTGATGGCGAATCCGTCGATTGCTATCGGCGGCACTTTAGTGCTGCTGGTGGTGCTGGCCGCCGCGCTGGCTCCGCTGATTACGCATTGGGATCCGGTGGAGCAGGATTTGCTTAATACCTTGCAAGCGCCGTCGGCCGCACACTGGTTTGGCACCGACGATTATGGCCGCGACATTTTCTCGCGCGTGATTTACGGCGCGCGCATCACGCTGTTTGAAGTGAGCCTCAGCGTCGCAATCTCCATGGTGATCGGTATTCCGCTTGGCATCTTTTCTGGTTTAGCCGGACGCAAAATTGATGCGCTGATCATGTGGGTGATGGATATCATCTTCGCCTTTCCCGGCATCGTGCTGGCGATTTTGATTGTTAGCGTGCTCGGCGAAGGGCTGACCAATATGCTGATCGCCATCTCGCTGTTCTCGATTCCGGTCTATGCGCGTTTGAGCCGTAACCTGACGCTGGGCCTGAAGAACATGGAGTACATCGAAGCGGCGCACATGCTCGGCGTGCGCTATCCGCGCATCATTACTCACTACATTCTGCGTAACTCGATTGGCCCGCTGATTGTGCAATCAACGCTGACGGCGGGCGCGGTGGTGCTGTCTGCCGCCAGCCTGTCATTCCTCGGTTTAGGTGTGCAGCCTCCGATGCCGGAGTGGGGCACCATGATGAGCGATGGGCGCAACTTCCTCGGCCTGAATATTTATGTGTCACTCTTTCCCGGATTGGCGATTTTGATTACCGTGCTGGGCTTCAATGTGCTGGGCGACGGTTTGCGTGATGTGATGGATAAACGTTTATGAGTAGACAATCTGCGGTGATTTGCCTCGATCTGGGCGGCTCTTTTATTAAGTTAGGTGTAATGAATGCGCAGGATGAATTAACTCTTCTCGATCAGCAAAAAATCCCGGCGACCAGCTGGGACGAGTTCACCGCGCTGGTGAGCCGTATGATTGCCCAACATCACCTGCACTTTACCGCCAGCAGTCCGGTGGCGATCTCTACCGCGGGCATTGTGGCACCGGATTCCGGCGAGATGTTTGCCAGCAATATTCCCGCGTTTCATCAGCGCAGTTTGGCGAACGAGTTGGGCACGATCCTGCAACGCAAAGTGATTGTGCATAACGATGCCGACTGTTTCACGCTGTCGGAAGCGCTGGCGGGAGCGGGCAAAGGACACAAAGTGGTGTTTGGCGCGATTCTCGGTTCAGGCGTTGGCGGCGGATTGGTGGCGGATGGCCGCATCATCACCGGGCAGAACGGTTTGACCGGCGAATGGGGACATGGGCCGATCACGCTAACCGAAGTGGAGGTCGATGGCGTCACGCGGCGATTGCCGCGCAAGGCGTGTCCGTGCGGCCAAAAAGGCTGTCTCGACAGCTACGGCGGCGCGCGCGGGCTGGAAAATTTGCATCAGACGCTGCATGACCGCACGGCAAGCAGCGTGGAGATCATTGAACGCTGGCAGCAGCAGGATGCGCAGGCGCAGCAAACCATTCAGGCATGGCTGCAAATTGTCGGTCAGCCGCTGGCGTACAGCATCAACATCACCGGCGCGTCACGCGTGGCGGTTGGCGGCGGATTGGCATCGGTAGCTCCGCTGATTGCGGCGTTAGACGTGGTGGTGCAGGGCTACGTGCTGCGCCGCACCGGGTATCAGTTGGTGGTGCCTGGTGAGTTCGCACATCACGGCGGCATGATGGGCGCGGCCCTGTTGGCGCGTGATTTAACCAGGCGCGCATAAATGCGCCAATCCTTGTAGGGGTCGCCATTCATGGCGACCTCTGCCAAAGCGCTGCCGCACCGTAACGCCAACCCTTCACACATTTTTGCGCTATCATACGCCGCTCATACTTCTCTGTCTCGACGATGGCTGTCGCGTTAAGCGCCCACGATCCTGACTGAGTTCTTCACTTGCGGTTCGGAAAACTCATGCCATCAGTACAACCCCAACTTACTCAGCTGCCGGATGAGGCATCGCTGCCGCGTCAGAGCGTGCTAAAAGCCTTGTTCGCGCTCGGCACCGGCGGCTTTGCCATTGGTACCGGCGAATTCGTCATCATGGGCCTGCTGCCCGATGCAGCCAAAGGCCTCAACGTATCAATTCCCTCGGCCGGGCATCTCATCAGTATCTACGCGCTTGGCGTGGTCATCGGTGCGCCGCTGCTGGCGGTGCTGGGCGCACGCGCCTCACGCCGTAATTTCCTGATGACGCTGATGGGCCTGTTTGCCGCCGGTAACCTGCTGAGCGCCATTGCGCCGGGGTACTACTCAATGTTGCTGGCGCGTTTCCTCGCCGGTTTCCCACACGGCACCTTCTTCGGCGTGGCTGCATTGGTTGCAGCCGGTTTGGTGGAACGGCGCAAACGCGCGCAAGCGGTATCGATGGTGCTGTTTGGCCTGACCATCGCTAACTTACTCGGCGTGCCCGCCGTGACGGCGATCGGGCAATGGTTTGGCTGGCGCGATGCCTTTGCCATTGTCGGCGGTCTGGCGCTGGTGACCTTGCTGCTGATCTGGTTGTGGGTGCCAAACGTGGCAGGCGACAAAAATGCCAGCCCGCTGCGCGAATTGTCGGCGCTGACGCACAAACAGGTATTGCTGACGCTGGCGATTGGCGCGGTGGGCAGCGGCGGTCTGTTCTCAGTGTTTAGCTACGTTAAACCAACCATGACCGAACTGGCGCAGATGCCGGTGAGCTGGATCCCGGCGGTGCTGGCGCTGTTTGGTTTAGGCATGATTATCGGCAACATCGCCGGTGGTCGTCTGGCCGATCGCGGCATTGAAAAGACCATCCGCATTTTGCTGATCTGGTCGTTTCTGGTGCTCAGCGCCTTCGTGTTTGCCGCGCATTATGCGCTGGCAGGCGCCATCAACGTCATGCTGGTGGGCACCATGGTGGCGCTGGCAGCGGTGCTGCAAATCCGTTTGATGGATGTCGCGGGTGATGCGCAAACCATGGCGGCGGCGATGAACCATTCTGCGTTTAACCTCGCCAACGCACTTGGCGCTTGGCTGGGCGGCGTGACTATTTCGGCGGGTTTGGGATGGCAATCCACCGGTTGGGTGGGCGCGATTCTCGCGGTGCTGGGTTTGTTGATTCATGCGGTGGCGATGCGCGATGCACGCCGTAAGTCGATTACCTTTGCGCACGAAAGCCATTAAAAGGTTGCGGTCGCCATGAATGGCGACCCTACAAATCGTAGGGTGCGCATTTATGCGCACCTGGTCAAATCACGCCAACTTCTGCTGCAAAAATGCCATAAACACCCG